>JABUSI010000119.1 GCA_021442745.1 Erysipelotrichaceae bacterium
CTTATACAGTTCATAGGAATAGATTCCGATACTCGGCATACCCATTCCGCTTCCCATTACGGAAATCGGCTTTCCGTGGTACGTGCCGGTATAACCGAACATATTCCGGACGGTATTGAACTGTTTTACATCTTCCAGAAACGTATCGGCAATGAATTTAGCCCGTAACGGATCTCCCGGCATTAAAACGACTTTAGCGACATCTCCCGGATTCGCTGCATTATGAGGTGTTGACATATTGTTTTTCTCCTTTTTTCTTTTTTCAAATTATATCATACGCAAAAATCAGATTCCCAGAAAACTTACCGCAATCCGGAAATAAATAAACAATGACAGGGCATCGACCAGCGTGGTAATTACCGGTGCCGCAACCGCTGCCGGGTCTAATCCGACCGCCTTGACAAGAATCGGCAGTAAGCCCCCGGTCATCTTACCGGCACTCATAGCCAGTACCACTGCCAGTGCTACGACAATTGCCACTTTTACGGCTCCTGCCGCCGCTACCAGAGCAGAAGGGAACATACTGATCCGAACGACGTTAATCCCAAACAACGCAATCCCGCAGATGACCGAAATACAGAATTCCTTGAACAGAACTTTCCAGACATCCTTGGTATCCAGACCGTCAACCGCAATCCCGCGGATGACCATCGTACTGGCTTGCGAACCGGCATTTCCAGCCGTACCCATAATCATCGGAATAAACCCGGATAACGCCGGTACCGCCATCAATGACTCTTCGTATCCCGAAATAATCGCTGACGTAAACGTTCCCGAAATCATCAGAATGAGTAACCACGGTAACCGTGCTCTGACCAGATCCAATACACCGGATTCCATATAACTGTCTTCCAGAGGCGTAACCGCAGCCATTTTATGGATATCTTCGGTTACTTCTTCTTCGATGACATCGATGATATCGTCGACCGTAATGATTCCGATCAGACGGTTTTCATCATTCACAACCGGTACGACGGTAACGTCATACTTACTCATGACTTCGGCTGCTTCTTCCTGGTCCGTCACGGTCTCTACACGGATGACGTCACGGTCCATGATTTCGGAAATCAACACATCCCGTTGTTCAAACAGGAATTCCTTCAGTAAAATCGAACCGATCAGACGACGCTGGGAATCAATGACGAAACAGACGTTGATGGTTTCCGCCATTTTACCCTGCTGTTTGATTTTTTTGATTGCCACCTGTACGGTATCGGTATCCTGCAGTTCCACGTAATCCGTAGACATGATACTTCCGGCCGTACCTTCCTTATAGCTTAGTAGCTGATTGATCTCGTCACGCGTCTGCGGAGAGGCTGCCTGCAGGATTTCCTTTGCCAGATTCGCCGGCATTTCCCCGATAAAGTCCGCAATATCGTCCGTTGCCACGTTTTCCAGCATAATCATGATATCCGGTCCGGTCAGATGCCGGATCAACTCTTCCTTGGTATCCTGTGTAAAATACGTAAACAGCGTCGCACTGACATCTTTCCGCAACACTTTAAACAGCAGCAGAAGATCCCGTTCATGCAACTCTTCACATACTTCCGCCAAATCAATGATGTTATGGTCGTCAAAGTAATCACGCAATCCCTGCATATCCTTCGCAACGATATACCGCTGGATTTCTTCGGTATTCAATGGTTCATACTGTTCCATATCACATACCTCCTAAAAAGACCGACGCCAGCGCAAAATATAACGTCAGCGAAATCGCATCACACGTTGTCGCAATCAGAGGAGATGCCATAACGGCAGGGTCCAGTTTAATGGCCGCAGCCAATAACGGCAATAATCCTCCCACCAGTTTGGCAACCACGATAATCGCAAAAATCGTTCCGCTGGTAATCAACGCAACGCCAAGTCCCACGTTACGCATCGTTAACAGAATCCGCAGAAGATTGACCGTAAACATGACGATTCCGCAAAGAACCGCAACACGTACTTCCTTGGACACCACTTTGGCAATATCCTTCAGCCCCAGATCATCCGTAACGATTCCGCGGATGACCATAGCCGCTGCTTGCGAACCGGCATTTCCGGCCGTATCCATTAACGTCGGATAAAAATACGACAAAGCAGGTATCAGCATAATCAGCGTGTTGTTTCTGGTGATGATGTATTCGCTGATTGCCGCCGAAATCATCAGCACCATCAGCCACGGCAGACGGCTTTTCGCAACCGCATACGGCGTTGCCTCCAGATAACTGCCCTCCAACGGATTTACCGCAGCCATCTTATGGATATCTTCGGTTGCTTCTTCTTCGATGACATCGATGACGTCATCAGCCGTAATGATACCGACCAGTTTCCGTTCCGCATCCACAACCGGAATCATCGTCAAATCGTACCGGCTCATCAGATCTCCGGCTTCTTCCTGGTCATCGTTTGTGGTTACATACACAATATCGGTTTCCATTTCGTCTTCCACCAGATGATCATCCGGGGCAAAGATAATATCCCGTAAGGAAATTGTTCCTACCAGAATCTGGTTTTTCAAAACGTATCCGTAGGAAATGGATTCCGCTACTTCCCGTTGTTTACGGGTTTCTTCCATTGCCTGTTCAATGGTCAGTTCCCCGGACAGTTCCACATAGTCCGTAGACATAATGGAACCGCAGGAGTTTTCCTTATAGGATAATAACTGATTGATTTCCTCTCTTTGCGATTTGGAAGCCGACTTCAGTATCTTCTTCACAATCTCTTCCGGCATTTCGTCAATGAATTCCATAATATCATCGGAATACAATTCGTCCAACATCTGTTTGATTTCCGTTCCCGTCAGCAAGGTAATTAACTTTTCCTGCTTTTCCGGAACCAGATATGTAAACAGACTGCCGGACATATCTTTCCGTAACGTCTTGAAAATAAACAAAGCTTCCGCCAGTTCCATATCAGCGACGATTTCCGCCAGATTAACGATATTATGTTCATCAAAGATTTCCCGGATTTGTTCAACCTGATGTTCAAACACCAGTTCTGCAAGCAGTTCTTTGGTGATTTCCGTATATTCCATCAAGTTACCCCCTCTCTACTCTTTGTCCGTTTTCTTCCATTCCATACACAGATAAGCCTTCGGCTTCCGGTTTCTCTGTTCATTCGCCTTACCCGATAACAGTGCTTCCATATATTCCTCCCACGTCATTTCTTCTTCAAAGAACGGATACCCGCCTCACACATATGTTTGATGCGCTATCTCAGGACTTAAAAGCCACTCCCGTATATAAAGTGTTTATGGGAAATTATGGTAT
>JABUSI010000346.1 GCA_021442745.1 Erysipelotrichaceae bacterium
GTAAGAAAAGGAAAGAAGTATACCGGTAAGATCTTCGGGTACACCGAAAACACCGCGTATACGATTAATAACAGCTATACGTACAACACCCGTGTCCGGTATTTTGATGAAAGAGGGACCCGCAGGGAAGCCGTCATCAATACCTCTTTTACCCGGGGAGACGGGTCCTATCCGATTGGTATGACCATCGATATTTACGAATATAAGGGTAAATGGGGATTCGATAAAGATTCCGTCCGGAATGAAGCCGTTTATCGTGAACAGGAACTCATGGACAACAAGCCGGTCGAACCGGAACTGCTGAATATGGTTGCGGTACAATGTCCGCATTGCGGTGCTTCCTTCCAGGCAGCATCCGGATATTCCGAGCAGTGTCCGTATTGCGGAAGTTATATTAACGTATAAAAACAGGATATCCCTGCATACAACAAAAGAAACCGATCATTACAGCTGTTCGGTTTCTTTTATTGAGACATAACTACTCAGAGATCAATGACTCTCCACTATTACCTGATACACAACTGAAGCCGGCGCACATCATGCAATCAGGATTCATAGAGTGAATCCAAGGTAAGCAACAAAACATCCTCATCGGACAGTTTTGAAAACCAATCGGTATATCCGGAAAGAGAAAAGAATATATATTTTGTAAGCTTATATTTCGGGGTAATAAGTTTTCCTCTTTGAATCAATGTATCATATACCCCTTTATCGATCTTTTCGTTTCTGAATTTGCATTCACCGATGATAACTTTCCTGTCTGGCACAGACAAAGCTACCACATCAATATCTGCAGATTGTGACCGTGCTTTCCCGTCCTTATCTGTGATGTTTTCCGTTCCCCACCAGGTACCGACAGAAGTCACAAAGCATCCGAACTCACCTGTGATTCCTTTCATCAAGGTATAATACCGGCACATGTCTTCAAATACAGAACCCATATAGGAATGCAGAAGCGGTTTCACAACTTTTTTGTAGTAAGTCTCTCCATGTCCCATCTCAATTACACTGGTAGCCTTCGGAATAAACGAATACCAGAACTTGAACATGGAATCTTTCAGGATATATTGGGTTTTCTTCTTGTTTTTCTCATCGGTAATACACTTCTTCTTTTCAACCAGACCTACACTCATTAACTTTTCCAATGAATATAGCACGGTCTGTTCTTTCTCGCCGGTTTTTGCGGCAATGGCATTCAGTGCATTTTCTCCTGATGCAATCTGCTCGACAATATTATTTACAAGTGACAGATCTGAGAATTCCTGCGTTAACAGGTTCCTTGTTTCATCATACAAATAGCCGTCTGTCTTGAAAAACAAACGTATGATATTATCATCTATGCTCTTTTTAGGATTGATCATCGAAAGATACTTTGCGACACCACCGGTAATTCCATAACAGATGGCTTTGTCCTCATTGGAATAATCCGGAACAAATTCAGCAGAGTCCAGATAATTAAATGCTTCCAGCTTAATCTGAGAGTCTCTTCTGCCGAACAAAGGACTTTTTTCGCTCAACACCGTATTCTCCATAAAACTAAGCGCAGAACCGCACAAAATCACTTTCAGTTGCTTGTCCTTCCATACGGTATCCATATATTTCTGTAATACCGACAAGAGTGCCGGATCCTTTTCGGCCCAATACGGCAGTTCATCTATTACAAGAATTAACTTGTCATTACCGATATTCTTATTTATAAAATCAAACACAGCCTCTGTCGAAGGAAAGGATATATCTTCAATCCCGGGCATAAGAACATCAAGCACCTGTTTCGAAAACAATTCCAGATTTCTGTTCTTCCCTACTTTTGTGGCGGTATAGAAAACAGTCTTCTTATCTTTCACAAACTCAGCGATGAGAGTGGACTTTCCGATACGTCTTCGCCCATATATAACAGTCATACCGATTCCATCTTTCGCATAGAATTCATTTAATGTTTCCAGTTCTCTTTTTCTGCCTATAAACACATTCAAAGCCTCCTTTTCTAATTCAATCGTTTTTTGTTCAAATCAATTTTAACAAAATGTTTCTGAATTAAATTTACTACAAATAACCCCGCATAGCAATACCTGACTTACTGTTTTCCGATGCGCTTTTCGCAATTATATTCCTATTTCTTTATTTGAATCTGTATTTCCTTTTTCCTGCACCTTCGACTGCCGCCGTGGTTTGCAATTCCTCATATAATCGCTTGATATACTTTGTCGCAGTTACTTCCGAGCACTTGTTCCAAAGTAAAATTATCTTTTGTAAGCATCTGTCAACTCACCTTCAATTCTACTTTAGTTTTGCTTAAAAGGAATTCCTTCAGTTCCTTCTCCTTATTCCTGCGTCTGGCATAGCGGAACATCTTGACCTGATCCACTTCATACACAGCAAAGACCGTCTCCAGAGCCTCCGGATAATCTCCCATGGAAAGCATTCCTTTCAACTGTTTATTAGCAAACAGATCGACAACCAATTTTTCCAGGGTCAGGTGGTATTCCTCTGTTTTTCCTTTTGGAGATTCACTGATGAGACGACTTACGATGATGCCGTCGTTGACACCGTATCGTATAATCTGATCCGAATCCGGTTTGAGCAACACTTTGCCTGCAAAATCAGACATCATTCTGTCGAAAATGAATTCACATCCGTCTTTCTCAACTTCAAGGAAGATAAAGTTTCGTCCAAGTTGATGATTCATAAATTCATTTAACCAACTCAGCTCCCATATCCTGTAATCCACCAGAGAAAACTCCACTTCCATAATCGCAATGATCTTCAGAGCCGTTTCCGAATATCTGTTTTCATAGTTTGCTTTGTTCACCGTCTTTTTGATTTTCCTGTACCGGTTATGCCCGACATGCTCTATTTTTGAGGTTTCAATCAGATGGGCAAGGAGCCGCTTCATCTGTCCTTCACGAAATTCCGGCTCGCTTTCCCGAACCAGTTTCAAAATGTCCTGCCTTGTGATCGCATAATCAGGCATTTTTGTCTGAAGCATATAATCATTCATAGTCGCGCCTCCATTCTATCGGCATTTTTTCATTTTTTTGCCGTTATGGACACCTTTCTTATTTGATACCCTGTCTCGTTTACTCTGACATGGCGACCGGCCATGAGAAAAGACTGGTTCGAATGGAAAGGAAGTCACCGCAAAAATGACTTCCTTCATTGAAGAAAAATGATAATATACTTACCAATACACCATGGAAAACACATAAAAAGGAGTGCACCATTATTCCGATACACCCCTGATAAG
>JABUSI010000184.1 GCA_021442745.1 Erysipelotrichaceae bacterium
CTGGCAGGCCCCGGTTCGGGGAAAACCTCACTGGCGTTTGATACGATTTATGCCGAAGGGCAGAGACGGTATGTGGAATCGCTGAGTGCGTATGCCAGACAATTCCTAGGCGGTGTGGAAAAACCGGACGTGGAATTGATTGAAGGGTTGTCTCCGGCAATTTCCATCGATCAGAAAACAACGAGTAACAATCCTCGTTCCACGGTCGGAACGGTTACGGAAATATATGATTTTTTACGGCTTCTGTATGCCAGAGTCGGCGTACCGTATTGTCCGACGCATAATGTTCCGATTGAATCCCAGACAATCCGTCAGATTGTCGATTTTGTGATGAAAACGGAAGACGGTACCCGGCTGCAGGTGATGGCACCTGTTGTCAAACGGCAGAAAGGAACCCATAAGGATTTACTGAATAAACTGCAGAAAGACGGTTATGTGCGGGTGATGGTTGACGGGGAAATGAAACGGATTGAAGATGACATCAGTCTGGAAAAGAATAAAAACCATGACATTTCCGTGGTGATTGACCGAATTGTGAAAAAAGAAGAAAACCGCAGCCGGATTCATGATTCCCTGGAAACGGCATTGAAGTTAACGGACGGTGTGGTGGAAGTGATGATCGGGGAAAAGACGGAAGTGTTCAGTACGTCCTATTCCTGTCAGTACTGCGGATTTTCCGTACCGAAACTGGAACCGCGTCTGTTTTCCTTCAACTCTCCGCTGGGAGCCTGTGATGACTGTAAGGGGTTAGGGTTCAAGGAACGTGTCAGTGTGGATCTTTTGATTCCGGACAGGTCGAAATCCATCCGGGAAGGCGGCATTGCCTACTATAAGAACATTGTGGATACGATTAATGTGGAATGGCAGGTATTTGAAACCCTGTGCCGTCATTACGGTATCGATATGGATAAACCGATAAAGGAGTTTGATCCGTGGGAACTGGAAATCGTATTGTACGGTTCCAAGGAGCCGGTTTCCTATGCGATTACGTCCCGTTCCGGACGGACAACGTCCAATTATGAATACATTGAAGGTGTCATTCCGATGCTGGAACGGCGCTATGCGGAAACGACCAGTTCCTTTTCCAAGGAATGGTACGGCAGTTTTATGGAAGAAGACGTTTGTCCGACCTGTCACGGCCAGCGGTTGAATCCGGTGGCACTGAGTGTCCGGGTCGGTGGAAAAAACATTCATCAGTGGACGGAAATGTCTGTGAAACAGGCATTGGAATTCATGGATGGGATTCCGTTTACGCCGACACAGGCAGAGATTGCCCGGCTGGTTATGAAGGAAATCCGGGAACGGCTGGAATTTTTGCGTGACGTGGGACTGGAATATCTGACACTGGACCGGATGGCCGGCACGTTAAGCGGCGGGGAAGCACAGAGAATCCGTCTGGCAACCCAGATCGGTTCGCATCTGACCGGTGTGTTATACGTGCTGGATGAACCGTCCATCGGCTTGCATCAGCGGGATAACCATAAGCTGATTCAGACGCTGAAAAACATGCGCGATCTGGGAAATACCCTGATTGTGGTGGAACACGATGAGGAAACCATGATGGAATCCGACTGGATTGTGGATATCGGACCGCGGGCCGGCATTCATGGCGGAGAAGTGATTTACAACGGTCCGTCAGCGGGAATTCTGGATTGTGAAGAATCGATTACCGGGCAGTATCTGTCCCGTAAAAAGATCATTCCGTATTTACAGACCCGGCGGAAGGGAAACGGCAATTACTTAACGGTTAAAAAAGCGGAGGAACACAATCTGAAAAAGATTGACGTATCCGTTCCGTTGGGAACGTTAACCGTTGTCACCGGGGTTTCCGGAAGCGGAAAGAGTACACTGGTGAACGAAGTCATCTGCAAGTCCATACAGGCGGCTTTGGGAAGAACGAAAATCAAACCGGGAAAGTGTGCGAAGATTACCGGACTGGAACACATTGATAAAGTCATTGAAATTGACCAGAATCCGATCGGGCGGACACCGCGCAGCAATCCGGTTACGTATACCGGAGTGTTCGATGATATCCGGGATTTGTTTGCGCTGACGGTGGATGCGAAGGCAAGAGGCTATGATAAAGGCCGGTTTTCCTTTAACGTCAAAGGCGGGCGGTGTGAAGCCTGCTGGGGTGACGGGGTCAAACGGATTGCGATGAATTTTCTGCCGGACGTATACGTACCGTGCGAAGAGTGTGAAGGAAAGCGATACAATTCCGAAACCTTACAGGTTACGTACCGCGGGAAATCGATTTATGACGTATTGGAAATGACGGTGGAGGAAGGTGTGGAATTCTTCCAGTCCGTTCCGAAAATCCGTCATCGTCTGCAGACGTTATTAGATGTCGGTTTGGGTTACATCAAACTCGGACAAAGCAGTACCACGTTAAGCGGCGGGGAAGCACAGCGGGTAAAACTGGCCAGCGAACTGCAGCGGAAGGGTACCGGGAAAACCGTATTCATCCTGGATGAACCGACGACAGGATTGCACAGCGATGATGTAAACCGTCTTCTGGTTGTTTTGCAACGGCTGGTTGACAAGGGCGATACGGTGATTGTGATTGAGCATAATCTGGATGTGATTAAGAATGCCGACTGGATTATTGATTTAGGTCCGGAAGGCGGAGAAGAAGGCGGTAAGGTTGTGGTAAGCGGTACTCCGGAAGAAGTTGCTGCGCATCCGACAAGCTATACCGGTCTGTATCTGAAAAAGATGTTGGGGGTAAAGTAGCATGATTGTAAAAGACGTGTTGAATTATTTTAATTATCGTGTCGTTACCGGTGATGAACAGGCATTCCAGCGTCCGGTTACCGTACTTGACGTAGTGCGGCCGGGCTTAGAGTTATGCGGCTATTATGAGTATTCCAAAATGAAACGGATCTTTATCCTCGGGGATAAAGAGATTCATTACATCGACAGTCTGACGGAACAACAGCAGAAAGAACGGTTTGATTATCTGACCAATGAAGAAACACCGTTTATTCTGATTGCCAGGGACCATATGTGTCCGCCGGTTCTCGAAGACATTGCGAAAAAGAAGAACTTTCCGGTGTTTTCTTCCTATGCGACGACAAGTTCCCTGATGGTGGAACTGATGTCCTTTCTGGAAGAACAGCTGGCACCGTCCGTCAGCGTTCACGGCGTATTGATGAACCTGTACGGAACGGGTGTTCTGATCAAAGGAAAGAGTTCGATGGGTAAAAGTGAAATCGC
>JABUSI010000139.1 GCA_021442745.1 Erysipelotrichaceae bacterium
TGCGACATGCCGCTGTTTGATGCGATTGCGACAACGTTCGGTACGGCAGGTACCGGTGGTTTCGGTATCAAAAACGATTCGGTCGGCGGGTATTCCGCTTCTATTCAATGGGTAGTTACCGTCTTTATGATCGCGTTCGGTGTCAACTTCAACGCCTACTTTCTGCTGCTGATCAAAAAGTGGAAGCAAGCCTTTGCCAGTGAAGAAGTCCGCTGGTATTTCGCGATTATCTTTGCGGCTGTGGCAATCATTGTGTATAACACCTACGGTATGTACAGCAGCTTATCCGAAGCGTTACGTCATACGTTCTTCCAGGTAGGTTCCGTCATTACCACAACCGGATACTCCACCGTAAACTTTGACCTGTGGCCGGAAGCATCCAAAACGGTTCTTCTGATCCTGATGTTTGTCGGTGCATGTGCCGGAAGTACCGGCGGAGGTATCAAGGTTTCCCGGATTATGATTCTGATTAAATCCATGGGCAAGGAAATCAAGCAATATTACCATCCGCGTTTGGTCGGGAAAATACGTCTGGAAGGACAAATTGTGGAACATGAAGTAGTCCGTAACACAAACACCTACATAGTATTGTATCTTTTAATCTTCATTGCTTCGCTGCTGGCAATCTCCTTTGACGGAAAAGACTTTATCACCAACTTCAGTGGTGTAGCAGCAACCCTGAACAACATCGGTCCGGGACTAAACCTGGTCGGCCCGACCTGTAACTTCTCCGTATTCAGTCCGTTCAGTAAACTTGTGCTGATTTTTGACATGCTGGCAGGACGGCTGGAACTGTTCCCGATGCTGTTGCTGTTCACAAAAGAAACGTGGCGTAAATACTAGACAATCATGTCAAATGATTGTCTTTTTATTTTGCCGGTTGTAGAATTGTGTAGGTATCCGGAGGTAACGTTATGGATGTAGCTGCAATTCTATTCCGACAGGTTTTGTTGATGTTGATTCTGATGATGTGCGGTGCCGTCTTTTACAAAATCGGATTCATCACGGACCAGGGCAGCAAAGACATGGGAAAAATCTTATTGTACCTTGTTGTTCCCTGTGTCATTATCAACAGTTTCTGTATTGATAATACTGCCGAAAATATGCAGATTCTCTGTCACTCCGCCATCCTTACCTTTGCCGGACTGTTTCTTTCCATCGCTGTTTCTTTTATCATCTTCCGAAAAGACGGACTGACAGATTTTGCGGTTGCCTTTTCCAACTGCGGATTCATGGGCATTCCTTTGATTACCGCTACCATCGGTTCACATGCCGTATTCTATATGACCGTCATGCTGGTATTCGCCGTCATCTTCCAATGGACGTACGGCTTGTTTTTGATGACCGGTAATCCGGCTGTTCTGCAACCGAAGAAACTGATTACCAACCCGACGATTATCGCTGCTTTAATCGGCTGCGTCTTATTCGTTTTCCGGATTCCCCTGCCTCAGATTGTTTCCAATACATTCGCGGCGTTAACCGGTCTGAATGCCCCGTTGTCGATGATGGTACTGGGTGTTTATCTGGCACAATCGGATCTGATTCAGGCATTCAAAGACAAGCGCGTCTATCTGGCATCCTTTGTCCGCTTATTACTCATCCCGATTGCAACCGTATTCCTGTTTAAACTCATCCCGATTGGATTTACCGAACTGAAAATAACTATTTTAATCGCCGCAAGCTGCCCTGCCGGCTCCAGTACCGCATTGTTTGCGAAGGAACACGGAAAAGACTTTGTGCTGGCCAGTGAGGAAGTCTGTATCACAACCCTGCTCAGTCTGATTACCATCCCGCTGATTATTCAGCTGGCTTCCGCAGTATTATAAAAGGCTTTTGTCCATTCATCAGACAAAAGCCTTTCTTTTACTTCTTTGAGGAAATATACAGATCTACCTGTTCATCCACATATTCAAACATGGAGAATCCGCAGTCCAGAATCACTTGATTGAACTCCTTGGCATCAAACTTTTTACCAAGTGCGTCTTCCGCTTTCTTACGATTGTTGTACATCCGCAACCATCCGTATCCGTATGGCAGATACAAGCCCGGATCGCCGATTACAAGACTTTCAATCATAGCACTGTCAAATCCCCAGTCTGAGCAGAACTCATTCAGTTCTTCTTCAGACCATCCGAAATAGTTCACCTGCAAATCGATATATCCGACTAACAGATAACTGAGCACGGAATCCATCATCAGCAGCTCACCGAGTTTTTCATTTCCCAGTTTACTGTACTTGTGGCTGTATCCTTCCGCATACACTGCCCAGCCTTCGGTATACCCGATGAAATTCATATAATACAGCAACGGTGTGTAATTGTTGTTCAGTTCATACATATTCTGGTAACAGTGACCAGGGAATCCTTCATGAGCCAGTGTCAGATACAAATCCGAAGCACTCGGATTTACCCGGATGATGTTTTTCTTGAAATTATCCATCGGCGGGTTCAGATAATATGCCGCAATACTGTCCGCTACCACCGTCGGATCCAGATACGATACGGTATATTCCACACCCGGGATTTCCGGATAATCGTCATATATGGACGCGTTCAGTACGTCCAGGATTTCCTTGGCATCGGTATATCCGTAATCCGCCGTATACAATTGTTCATACAGGTCCGGATTCTTTGTCAGCATTCCGGAAACATCCTTAAGGATGGAATTGATTCCTTCCTCCAACTGAGAAGAAATCTCTTCCAGTGACAACGTCGTGGAGCACTTATCCTGAATCAGGATTTCATAATACTTCTTGGCACCGTCCCATTTGCAGAAGGCACCGTTGTGCGTAGCCGTCCCCTTCACACTGTTGTAAAACGCAATGGCATCTTCAAATCCCGGAATCACAGATTGGTTGACTTCTTTCAGAAGCTGTGACTTGTATTCTTCCTTCTTTGCGGTATCCAGACCGTCGAAATTATCGATGGACTTGCTTAAAACCGCATAGATTTCATTGTTCTTTCCTTTTTTGGATATAAACCGTTCCAGACTGTCCAGAATATCCTCAATGACAGCATCATTCTGGAAGAACCCGCCGGCATATTGATTTTTCGTCACTTCAATCGCAGCCTTAAAGTATTCTCTTACCTGGGAAGCATAGTTAATAATGTCCTGAATGTCTTCTTCGCTGCGGATTTCAAATTCCGTAAACATCGTAACCAGGTTGTTGTTCAGACCGCTGTTCGGCGTGAACAGGAAAGACCAGTC
>JABUSI010000178.1 GCA_021442745.1 Erysipelotrichaceae bacterium
GACTATTCCATCACAACGCATATGGACAAAACCTATCCGCCGACCTATCTCTGGCAATGCAAGGATGACGATACCGTCAGTATCGAACACTCTTGCCGGATGAATAAAAAACTGGAAGAATTACACGTTCCCCATACGTACGTAACGTATGAAACAGGCGGACACGGTCTGATGAAACCGCACGACAAACAAGCCGACCAATGGTTAACATCCGTCATTGCGTTTATGAAAGGATATCTATGATTACTTTATACGAAAACACAAACGTCAGCATAACCCCTTATCTTTGCGACACAACACAACCAAAACCGATTGTGATTGTTTGTCCGGGAGGCGGGTATCTGGGCTGCAGTCCCAACGAAGGAGAACCTGTCGCAAAGGTTTTCAACAAAGCCGGTTTTCATGCAGCCGTACTGATTTATACCCAGAAGGCAAGCAACCCTGACGTACCGGCCTATCCGCAGTTTTTATATGACATGGAAAAAGCCCTTGCCATCATTACCGAACACGCAGCAGACTGGAAGGTGGACACCAATTCCATCTACCTGTCAGGATTCTCCGCCGGTGCTCATTTGTGTTCGTTATACGGTAATCTGTGGCATACCGGATTCTTTGCCACACACATACAACCGAAAGGCATTCTATTGTGTTACCCGGCAATCCGCGCAGATTCCATCGGACAGTCCGTAACCCAAAACATAGACTTACAGAACGTAATCAGCAATACAACACAACAACTATCCGTCCATCCGTTTATCAAAGCCTGTTTAACCGCTTTGTTCGGACACTACCCGGTCACAGACGAAGAATACAAGTCCGTTAACTCCCTGACAAAGATTAACGAAAACACTCCTCCAACCTTCGTCTGGCAGACCTTCAACGACGAAATCATCAACGGTTCCGATACCATCGCATACGTAAACGAGCTGTATCGTCATCATATACCGGTCGAATTCCATTTGTTCGACAAAGGAATCCATGGTATTTCCCTCGCTACCGAAGACGTCACAAAACACAGCGACGAACACGTAGCACACTGGAGCGAACTGGCAATCGAATGGATTCACCGGAACCAACTGTAATCACAAAAACGGGTTCAGACAATGAACCCGTTTTTTTATTTCACTTAACAACACCTAAAATACACACCACAGCATATACGGCGGTATTTTCCATATTCCCTCTTCCATAGAGAAGTTCTTCGGATGAACGATAATCTGCGTTTCAATCTTCTTACCGAACAGTTCCTTGAATCTTGTCAGCGACGTTGTTGTATAGTTCTTTGAAGATTTGACTTCAATCGGATGAATTCTGTAGTTCACTTTACTGTCATTGGAAATCAGAAAATCAATTTCCACATCATTTCTGTGCTTTTCTTCATTATATCTTGTATAGAAATACAGTTTCTTTCCCATTGCTGTAATCATCTGGGCAATCACATTCTCATACAACATCCCTTCATTCAGAGAAAGTTTCCCGTCCATAATCTGTTTATACAATTGCTGATCTGCCAGTTCATTTTCACTAAACGCATGACTGACCAGTAATCCCGTATCTCCCATATAACATTTCACATAGGATTCGTTCTTGTTCAACGCCAGTCCGACATTCGGGTCATTACACTTGTAACACAGGTTGCAAATCATGGAGTCTTTCAGCCAGAACATAGGATCTTCGTATCGTTCAAACGTAACACCATTCTCAACCTGACTCAGTACAACTCTCTTTTCATGAGTGGAGAGGTACGCCGGTATATTGTCAAACACGGCAGCTACTCTGGAATTATACTTTCTGGAACTCTTTTTTATGTCATCCCGATACAATTCCAGGATATCCCGTTTCTCCATATCAGCCGCTCCGAAATCCCTTCCGTTTCTCTTAAACTCCACCAATGCCTGCGGCATACCACCGACAAGCATATACTCCTTAAACAGGTGCATCGCTTTTGTATGAAACTTCGGGTCTAACGGTGCTTTTTTCATAAAACACTCTTTGATGTACTCCATCAGAACGGATTCCCCCATATATTCCATGAATTCTTCAAAATCCACCGGATACATTTTCAGTTTCCGTTCCTCCGAAGGAATCGTTATCCCTTCCACATTTTCCCTGATGGAAATCAAAGATCCCGTTTCTATGTAATCGAATCTTCCGTCCGCCACCAGATATTTGATTGCTTCCCGGGCTTTCGGGAATTTCTGAATTTCGTCAAAAATAATCAGAGATTTTCTCGGAATTAATTTTACATTACACTCCAGGGACACCGTCTGAAAGAAAATATCAAGGTTATTCAAATCATCAAACGCCTCCCGGATTCGCCTGCTTGCTATATTAAAGTCAATCAACGCATACGTCTCATATTCATTTCTGCCGATTTCTTCTGCAACCGTAGACTTACCGATTCGTCTGGCACCTTCAATCAACAACGCCTTCTTCCCGTTTGATTCCTCTTTCCACTCTTTGATGCGATCATATATTTTTCTTCGGATTTCCATATCATTGTCCTCCGTGCGATTTCCCGCTTAAATACGGTATTTTTCAATAGTACGCAAAGTAATTATATCTCAAATATGCAATAGTGCGCAAAGTATTTTTCTCTAAAATCTTCAATAGTGCGCAGAGTATCACATTAAAAAGCCTCCGAAACGGAGGCTGATCATTTTTATCTGTTTACCAGATCCCAATACATATCTAAGTATTGCTTAGCGGAATTTGCCCAGCTGACATCCTTATCCATGTCACGGACTACGATCTGATCCCACATATCGCGGTGTTCAAAATACGTTGTCTTCGCATAGTTTACGGCACCCAGCAATAATCCTGCATCATACCGGTCAAAGGAGAATCCGTTACCGGTATTTTCATATTCGTTATACGGTTCCACCGTATCCTTCAATCCACCCGTTTCCCGGACGATCGGTACGGTACCATAGCGCATCGCATTCAGCTGTGTTAAACCGCAAGGTTCAAATCTGGACGGTACCAGTAACGCATCACAACCGGCATTGATGTGATGAGACAGTGTTTCATCGTACATGATGTTAGCGGATACTTTACCCGGATATACGGATTGGTAATATGCGAAGGAGTTTTCGTATACCTTATCCCCGGTACCCAGAATTACAACCTGTGTATGGTCATCCACGATATCGTTCATAATCGCATTGACCAG
>JABUSI010000249.1 GCA_021442745.1 Erysipelotrichaceae bacterium
AGCGTACGGGAGTACTTTGCGAACAGACTGGTCAACAGTTCCGTCTGATCAATCATGGAACTGCGGGTAGACGCAATGTCTACGTCCTGGAACATATAGAATTCACAATCTTCTTTCTTGGCAACTTCGGAGATACCGGCAATGTTTGTGGCGATATCGGTGGAGGAAACTGCCCGTACCTGTTCACCGGTCAGGGACGTTCCGTCTTTCAGTTTACCTTCGCTGCGGAAATCACTGTATTCCGGTGTATGGACACCGTTACCGATGTTGTAGGTCATTACGTTATAATTTGTCTTGGTAGACACGTACCATGTCTTCGGACGGGAAACGGAAAGCGATTCTCCGTCTTCGTATGGTTCATACGTGTATTGCAGATATCCGATATACGATCCGACAACGGATCCGCTGATTACAATGACAATGGTAATCAATGTCATAAACAATACGAAGAACGCATGGCGGATCGGATGGGCATTGATTCTGTCTTCTTTTCTCTGACGTTTCAATTCTCTTTTTTCACTCCAGCTCAATTTACGGTTCGGATCGATTGTCAGCCGCTCTACCGGCGGTAAATCATCACGAACCAGATCTGTACCTGTAACCGTCATCACTTCTGTGCCGGCCGGTACTTCCGAAACATCGGCTACCCGGCGAATAATCTGGGTTGCTCCTTCCGGTACATCAACCGGTTGCGGTTCCTGTTGGTTCATCAGGTTTTCCAGTTCGCTTACGCTTGGGGCAATACCGTTGTTTTCGGTAATCAGTTCATCGAACACACCGGCATTCATTAAGGATGGTTCATCGGTTGTATCTTCCGATACGTCCGGACTTGTGTCTTCCGGTTTATCAGGCTCTGTTATTTCCTGCTTTGGTGTTTTCCGAAGCAGTTCCTGCAATCGGGAATGCAAGCGTTCGGCTTCGCTTGTTTCCTTTGGCGAAGACGTATCTGCCGAATCATCCGGTATTGTATTCAGGGATGCATCCGCATCCGATTTTTTTCTGATAGGCATGTTATTCACCTCATTTCGTGGCTTTTCTATTATATCATAAATACCAAAAGATGATAGTATACAAAAAAACGACCGGTTGGTCGTCTAATATTTCAGTTTCCGGTACCATCCCAAAGCTACCGTACCCGGACCGGTATGTGACATAATAACCGGTGCCATCGGATGAATCTCTACTTCCGTATGCAGAAGTTCTTCCATAGCTTCTTTGAGGAATATTGCGGCTTCGTGATTGTCACCGTCTACAATCATAAAGATGTAATCGTCCGGTGATTTTCCGTCACAAATCTCCTTAATTGCCATGTCATATGCCTTTTTGTGCGTCCGTACTTTGTTCAGCACATCAATCGCTCCGTTTTCCACTTTCAGAATCGGCACGATTTTCAGCATGTTTCCCAAAGCGGCTACGGCAGGAGAAATTCTTCCGCCTCGCATCAATGACGTTAAGTCAAACGGAATCAGACAAGCCCACATTTCCGCCTGAGCCTCTACCAGCGCTTTGATCTGGCTGGCATCGTATCCGTGTTCGATCAGTTTTAAGACGTCCTTGCATAAAACGGTCAGAGGATAACATACGAATTTGGCATCGACAACGACGACTCTTCCTTCATATCCCATGGAAGCAGCCATGGCAGTATTGTAACTTCCGCTCAGGTTACTCGATAACGGAATGTATAATATTTCGTCATATTCCTCCAGAAGTTTCTCCCATCGTTTCATCAGTTCTCCCAAAATCGGAGAAGACGTTTTGACGGAACAACCTTTCTTCATCCGGCTGATAAAATCATCCCGGGTGATATCTTTACTTTCAATGTATTGTACGCCGTTAATTACCAGCGGTAAACGGATGACATGGATTCCCAGTTCCGTTGCTTCCTGTTCGCTGATATCCGCTCCGGAGTCGGTCATAACCGCGATTTTCTTCATAAAAAACCCCATTCCCTTCTTAAAAAGAATATTTTACAGGAAATGAGGTATATGTACATGATATTTCAGTCGGCTATCGGCTTAATTTGAACAATAATAGATATTTACTTCCTTCTGACTATAATCGGAAGACAACCGGACAATGGACAGGTGACGGTAGGAAGCCATCAGCCCTTCGGTCGGAGTGATGCGACGGATACGGATTTGCAAAACGTTATCCTGTACGTAAATCTTTTCGATGACAGCCTGCGTATCCAGGTGATTTTCGTACGTTTCAATGACCAGATAACAGAAACCGTCTTCGTATACAATCGGATCCATACCGTATAAATCCGTAAACCGGGACAATTCGTATCCCGATGTGATGTAATACGTACTTTGCGTGAAAGAAGAGTCGGTTTGTTCGGCGAAGGAAGTTTCTTCATGAAGGACGTTTGGCAGGCACTGTGCTTTTGTCACGCTGATTCTTGCCGGATAAACCGGTTCAATCTTACCTTTGTAATCAATAAGCAATACGTCATCCGGTTCGGCATCCATCGCATAGGATTTGTTGAGCACGTAACGGTCGCAGACCGAATGTTCCAGTTGTTCCGGAAACGGACTGACGAACCAATGGGTTTCATCTTCATCCACAATGACGCCATAAAAACTGGAACACATCTGTTTCTGATAATACTCGTGGTCAAACTTATCCCACAGCCAACCCAGCTTGTATTCCGAAGAATCTTTCAGAGGATTGTAGTATTGAATGTATTTGTAGCCGAATCCGTACCATTCGCAGCTTTCTCCGTCATCGTATACGACTAACGGGAAAGAAACCAACGGCTTGTTGTTATGTGTAATCCGATAGGTATCAACACCGCACAACAGGCAGGCAGTGACCCCCAGAACCAACAAAAGTATTCCTATTTTTTTCAACATGGCGCATTCCTCCGCTGTGTGTATTATTTTATCATGAAAAAAGAAAAACGACTACATTGACAAACGGAAACCATCGTTCTACACTGATACTATACATAAGGAGAGCAGCTATGAACCGGTTGTCAGTCGTTACATTGCAGAATTGGTGGCGCGTATGGGAAGATTCATCACCCATACGGATTTAGCGTGCTTTGATTGTCAGAAGAAAAGAAACGACAGGCATCTGTATGAGTGGTGAAAATCACAGGTACAGATGCTTTTTATGTAGAAAAGAGGTGGTACGGATGGAAGCAGACTGGGA
>JABUSI010000406.1 GCA_021442745.1 Erysipelotrichaceae bacterium
CGGTAACATTCCCGTATGCCAGTCATGCAGATGCATGATGTCCGGGAAATACTCCGTATTGTGACACAGTTCCAGAACGGCTTTTGTGAAAAACGCAAACCGTTCGGCATCATCCGGATATCCGTACAGACCGTCCCGGTCAAAATATCCGTCATGTTTTACGAAATAATACAAGGTATCTTCCGCTGTCGCACGGAAAACCGTACAGGTCGTATCAATGTCTCCGCAGACTACCGGATACGTTGTGACTTCTTCCATCGTTTCTCCGTACTTATTCCATACTTTCTGATACAAAGGCATGATGACTCTTGTCTCATACCCTTTTCTGTTCAATTCTTTCGGCAGTGATCCAATGACGTCCGCAAGTCCGCCGCTTTTTATGAATGGTAACCCTTCCGTAGCTACAAATAGTACAGACTTCATTGTGTCAGACCTCCTAGATTCTGTCGCGACGTTTGATGTATGCAGGTGCTGTTTCCGTACCCTTGATTTCCTTCACGGACTTCACAACAACCTTCTTGTCGACAACAGCGTATTCAATCGTTGTATCTTCACCGATATATGTTTCCGGCAAGATAACGGCATTCTTAATCTTGCAACCCTTCTTAACCGTTACACCGCGTCCCAGTACGCAGTTTTCCAGTTCGCCTTCAATACGGCATCCGTTCGCGATCAGACAGTTGGTAACCTTAGCGTCTTCGCCATAGTATGCCGGAACGGAATCGTTGGTACGTGTATAAATCGGCCATCCCGGTTTGAACAGGTCTTTTGCAACCTTATGATCAATCAGTTCCATGCTTGCGTTGTAGTAAGCAGGCAAAGAGTTAATGCATGCGCAATATCCCTTGTACGCATAACCGACAACGTTCAGCGGTTCCACGCAGTCACGCAGGATATCACGGAACATGTACAGGGAACTGATCCGGCTTGCTTCGTCAACAAGATCCAAGAACAGTTTTCTGGTCATTACGTATGTATCCAGGGAAACGTTACGGTTCTTGTATCTGCCCATATTGACAGCCGTACCGGTGATTCTCTTGGCATCATCCAGTTCCAGCGTCGTGCAACCGAAGAAGTTTTCGTTTGCGGTATCGATGGACTTGTATACCACCGTTACGTCCGCATGGGATTCCTTATGTGCCTTCAATACTTCTTCAAAGTTAATGGAATATACCATATAACCCGGAGCAATGATTACGTATTCCTGTTTTGCGTCTTCGATAAATTCCTTGTTTGCTTTATAAGCGCTGACGTCATGGTTATAAATACCGGACGTCATATCGTCTGTTTCTCCATACAGAATCTGCAGACCGCCGCGCTTGGAATTGATATTGTAATGACGACCGGTTCCCAATTGTTCAATCAGGGAACGAGGTTGTTTCTTAACGAATACCTTGATATTTTCAATACCTGAGTTTGTCATATTTGAAATGACGAAGTCGATCATACGATAACGACCCAAGAAGGAAATGGCGGAAATCGGACGATAATCCATCAAGCCTTCTACGCGGATTGCATCATTTCCAAATGAAACGATTCCTAATGCATCAATCATGGTTCTCTCCTCCTATTTCACGTTCTTCCATACCAGTTTGATTTCGCCGTCTTCGGTTCCGACCGTAACGTCATTACCGACAACGACACCTTCGGCAACGATTGCCCGGCGGACAACGGCACCGGATTTGATTACCGCATTCGGCATAACGACGGAATCAATGACGGTTGCGCCTTCTTCTACCGTTACGTCATGGAACATTACGCTGTTTTCCACCTTGCCGTCAATAACGCAGCCCTGGTTAACGAAGCTGTGCTTAACGTCAGCCTTTGCGGAAATGAACTGAGGTGTCGTAGCGATGTCTTCGGTATAAATCTTCCAGGAAGGATCGGACAGGTCCAGACGGTTCTTCGGATCCAATAAGTCCATATTGGCTTCCCACAGAGAATCGATGGTTCCTACATCTTTCCAGTAACCGTCAAAGGTCCACGCAAATACGTTCTTACCTGTTGACATGAATTCCGGAATGATATCCTTACCGAAGTCATGGTTGGAGTTTTCTTTCTTATCGTCTTCTACCAGAGCCTTACGCAATAACTTCCAGTTGAAGATGTAAATACCCATGGAAGCCAGTGTGCTCTTCGGGTTCTTCGGTTTTTCTTCGAATTCCACGATGCGGTCATTGTCATCCGTTGTCATGATACCGAAACGGCTTGCTTCCTTCAAAGGAACGTTCAATACCGCAATCGTCAGATCGGCACCCTTTTGTTGGTGATGAGCCAGCATAGCCGCATAGTCCATCTTATAGATATGGTCACCGGAAAGAATCAATACGTATTCCGGATCGTACTGGTCAATGAAGTCGATGTTCTGGGTAATGGCATCTGCCGTACCGCGGTATTCACCGAATCCGCTTTCTGATTTCTCTCTTGGAGGCAAAGCGAAAATACCGCTATCTTTAGCGTCTAATCCCCAGCGCGTATCCTGTGCAACGTAGCTGTTTAAGAATACAGATTCGTATTGTGTCAGTACACCGACTACGTTAACGTCAGAGTTTGCGCAGTTACTTAACGGGAAGTCGATAATACGATATTTACCGCCATAGTAAACCGCCGGTTTTGCAACCTTTTTGGTCAGTTCGTATAAGCGTGTTCCTCTTCCTCCGGCGAGGATCATGCCCAACATATTATTTCTCATACAGAGGTCCCCTCTCTTTTCATGCTTCTATTATAGTATAAAAAGGCACAAAAAAAAGTGAAAACCTTCACTTTTTCGTAATCGCTTACATATTATCTTCTTTGTCAAGACGAGCCCGTAGCTGTGACATAACGTTTCCCAATGCATCGTGAATCACAATGTCCGCCTGATGATCCATCGGCGTTTCCGACTTGTTGATCAGGATTAACGTATTGCCCCGGAAATACCGTAACATGCCTGCTGCCGGATAGACAGCCAGTGACGTTCCGCCGACAATCAGCGTATCGGCTTCGGAAATCGAATGAATGGCGTCCAGAATGTCCGCATCTTTCAAAGCTTCCTCATACAAGACAACGTCCGGTTTGACCAGACCGCCGCACGTACAATGCGGTACGCCCTCTTCCAGAATCTT
>JABUSI010000410.1 GCA_021442745.1 Erysipelotrichaceae bacterium
TGCAGGATTTCTTCGGAATCTTCGGACAGTTTCCGCTTGATTCTCGTCTTGATGCCATGTTCTTTCAGAAACATTGCCGTACCGCTGGTCGCTTCGATATTGAATCCCAGGTTATAGAACCGTCGTACCAGTTCCAGTGCTCTCTCTTTATCCTTATCCGCAATTGTCACAAACACCGTTCCGTAGTTTACAACCCTGAGATTGCTTGCCTGCAAGGATTTATACAGTGCCCGGTTCAACGTATTGTCATAGCCGATGGCTTCTCCGGTACTTTTCATTTCCGGTGACAGATACGTATCCAGACCATGAATCTTGGAAAACGAGAACGTCGGTGTCTTGACATAGAACCGGTTCTTTTGAGGCATAATGTGTCCGGTATACCCTAAGGATTCCAGTGTCGCACCTAACATCACTTTCGTTGCCACATTCGCCATCGGAACACCCGTTGCTTTACTTAGAAACGGTACCGAACGACTGGACCGCGGATTCACTTCAATTACGTATACGTCTTCCCCGTCCACAATGAACTGAATGTTAAACAAACCGACAATTCCGATGGCCAGTCCCAGTTTCACCGTATAATCCACTATCGTTTTCTTCACGCTTTCCGGTAAGGAATACGGCGGATACACGCTCATACTGTCCCCGGAATGCACACCGGTTGCTTCCACCAGCTGCATGATTCCCGGCATAAACACACTCTTTCCGTCACAGATGGCATCCACTTCCACTTCAATCCCCATAATGTATTTGTCTACCAATACCGGCTGGTCCTTATCCATCTGTACCGCACTTGTCAGATACTCCGTCAGCTGACTGTCATTGTACACAATCTGCATGGCTCTTCCACCCAATACATAAGACGGGCGCACCAGTACCGGATACCCGATCGCATTGGCAACTTTTTTACCGGCTTCCAGTTCGGTCACTGCCTGTCCGATCGGCTGCGGAATACCGCACTGTCTGACAACCTTTTCAAACGCATCCCGGTTTTCCGCCTTATCAATCGCTTCCGCATCCGTACCGATGATTCTGATTCCTAATTTCGTCAGGGAATCCGCCAGATTGATGGCCGTCTGACCACCCAGGGTTACGATAACCCCTTCCGGATTTTCATGTTCAATGACATGCATGACATCTTCCACACACAGCGGTTCAAAGTATAACTTATCGGAAACGGAATAATCCGTGGATACCGTTTCCGGATTGTTGTTGATGATAATCGCTTCGTATCCCATCTGCTGAATCGCCCAGATGGCATGTACCGTCGAATAATCGAATTCCACACCCTGTCCGATCCGGATTGGTCCCGAGCCGATGACGATAATCGATTTCTTATCGGTTACCACCGATTCTTCTTCCTCTTCATACGTTGAGTAGAAATACGGTACATACGCCGAGAACTCACTGGCACACGTATCAATCATCTTATAAACCGGTACGATGCCCTTGGATTTCCGATACAAATACAATTCCCGTTCACTCATATTGTAGAACTTGCACAGATACGCATCCGAGAACCCGTTTTTCTTCGCCTTTAACAGATACCGGTCATTCGGATTGTTCCGGATATCTTCTTCCAGCGAAACGATATGATGAATCTTGTCCAGAAAGAACGCATCAATCTTGGTTGCCTGATAAATCAGCATCATATCCACTTTCCGCCGGAACAGTTCCGCAATCGCAAACAACCGTTCATCCGTCGGTGTCTGAATAAAGGTCATCAGTTCTTCGGTCGGTACCGTATCAAACTTCGGTAAATATATATGATTGACTTTCTGTTCCAGGGAACGAACCGCCTTCAGCAGGGATTCTTCCATTGTCCGGCCGATGGACATGACTTCCCCGGTCGCCTTCATCTGGGTACTTAACGTATGATCCGCTTTCGCAAACTTATCAAACGGGAATCTTGCCAGTTTGGTAACCACATAGTCAATCGTCGGTTCAAATGCCGCACACGTATTCGCAATCCGGATTTCATCCAGTGTTAATCCGACGGCAATCTTGGCACTTACGCGGGCAATCGGATAGCCGGTCGCCTTGGATGCCAGTGCCGAGGAGCGGGAAACCCGCGGATTGACTTCAATAACGTAATATTGGAAGGAGAACGGGTCTAACGCAAACTGTACGTTACATCCGCCTTCGATTTCCAGCGACCGGATGATATTCAGGGATGCCGTCCGCAACAACTGGTATTCCTTGTTGGATAAGGTCTGGGCCGGCGCAACAACCATCGAATCCCCGGTATGAATGCCCACCGGATCGATGTTCTCCATGGAACAGATGACCACGGCCGTATCATTTTTATCCCGCATGACCTCATATTCGATTTCCTTGTATCCCTTGATGCTCTTTTCCACCAGCACTTCCGTCACCGGTGACAGTTTCAACGCGTTCTTTCCCAGTTCCCGGACTTCTTCGTCATTGTCCGCAAATCCTCCGCCGGTACCGCCTAAGGTAAAGGCCGGACGCAAGATGACCGGATACCCGATGCGATTGGCAACCTCCACGATTTCCTCCACCGTATGGGCAATATCGGAATCGATGATCGGCTGTCCGATCCGCAAACACAGATTCTTGAATTCTTCCCGGTCTTCCGCTAACTCAATGGAACGGAAACTCGTACCCAGAATCTCACACTGGCATTCCTCCAGGATTCCCTTCGATGCCAGTTCCATCGCCAGATTCAATCCCGTCTGTCCGCCCAATGTCGGCAAGATGGCATCCGGACGTTCCATCCGGATAATCCGGGATACATACTGCAACGTCAACGGTTCCATGTATACTTTATCGGCAATGTTCGTATCCGTCATAATCGTCGCCGGATTCGAATTCACCAGTATGACTTTATATCCTTCTTCTTTCAAAGCCAGACATGCCTGTGTACCGGCATAGTCAAATTCTGCTGCCTGACCGATCACAATCGGTCCCGAACCGATAACCAGTATCGTTTTGATATCGTCTCTTTTAGGCATGGTCTTTCCCTCTCTTTATCATATCCAGAAACTGTCCGAACAGATACGCACTGTCTTCCGGACCGGCAGCACTTTCGGGATGATACTGTACCGAAAAACACCGGTCTTCCGGTATCGCAATTCC
>JABUSI010000038.1 GCA_021442745.1 Erysipelotrichaceae bacterium
TTACAGATAGAGATTGATGCGCGGATTGCGGCGATTGAACAACTGGATCAGCAGATTAAGGAACGGATGGTGAATATCCAGTCGTTCGTCAGTCTGGATCAGTATATCGAATTTATCATGGGAGCATCCGATTTCGTGGACTTGCTGCGCAGAACGTCCGCAATCAATGACATTATGGATTACGATACGAACCAGATTAAGAAACTGGAAGAAGAAAAGGCAACGCTGGCGCAGAATCAGGCAGAGCTGGAAGAGCAGAAAGAAGGCCTGGATAAAGAACGGGCTACACTGGTGAAAACGAAGAAGTCGCTGAAAACGGCTCGTGCGGACCAGGAAGAATTAAAGAACTATTACCTGTCACAGAAGACAAAACTGGAATCCGAAAAGAGGAAAAACGTAAACGACCTGGATGATCTGCTGGATGCACTGGATGATATTTCCAAGGCACTGGGAGCCGTGGTTCCTTCTGCCGGATGGATTTTACCGATTAAAACCGGCTGGTATATCAGTGCGGGTGCATTCTATTATCCGGCAAGTTTTGGCGGAGGCGTGCATCTGGGAGTTGACTTTGCGGCCAGTTCGTCACGGAAAATCCGGGCGGTAGCCAACGGTGTCATTCTGTACGTATACGACCGTTGCGGTTCCGGGTATTACGGAAATGCCTGCGGTGGTGTATGGGGTGGCGGAAATATGGTAGTGTATGCCGTATCCGTCGGTTCCAAAACGTATGGCGTGCAATTGTGTCATATGTCCAGAGGCGTATCCAAATATGTGAAAGCCGGAGATATCGTTACCCAGGGAACCACGTTGGGTTACGTCGGTACCAGCGGTAATTCGACCGGTAACCACTTGCATATCGAACTGTACGATCTGGGTAAGAAGAGCCTGGCAACGGTTGCCAAGGAGTTTTCGAAAAAAGGTGACGTAACGTTCGGCACCGGCTGGTATTCCTTGTCCACCACGTGTGACAACAAGAAAACGACACCTTGCCGGTTAAACCCGCAGAAGATCTTTAACGTAAAGGTCGGACAATCAGGATAATCATAAGGCACGTAAGTGCCTTTTCCTGTAAAGACAGATAGGAGAACAGATATGAGTAAATACAGTGAATTGAGTGATAAAATCTGGGAATATGCGGAAACGGGATTTGAAGAAGTTCAGTCCTGTGCTGCTATGGTAGAGTTTCTGAAACGGGAAGGATTTGAAGTGGAAGAAAATGTGGACGGTATGGCGACGGCATACATTGCCACATGCGGTCACGGGAAGCCGGTGATCGGGTTATTGGGAGAGTATGATGCGTTGAGCGGACTGAACCAATGTGCCGACACAGCAGAGCGCAAACCGGTTACCAGCGGGGAAGATAACGGGCACGGATGCGGACATCATCTTCTGGGTGTTGGTTCCATAAAGGCGGCAGTCCTTCTGAAACAGTATCTGGAAGAAAACCATCTGGAAGGTACCGTGAAACTGTTCGGCTGTCCGGCAGAAGAAACGGGAAGCAGTAAAGCGTATCTGGCAAGAGACGGTGTCATGAAGGGCGTGGATCTGGCATTGAGCTGGCATCCGGGTACCATCAATCAGATCAGCAGCGGATCCAGTCAGACTTGTGTTTCCGTGTTTTATAAGTTCCATGGAATCAGTTCCCATGCCAGTGCAACACCGCATCTGGGAAGAAGTGCATTGGATGCCTGCGAACTGATGAACGTCGGTGTCAATTATATGCGGGAACATATGGAACCGTCTGACAGGGTACATTATGCCTATACCAACGTCGGAGGAAAAGCGCCGAATGTGGTACAGAGTGAAGCCACACTGAAGTATTTCATCCGTTCCTCTACCAATCCGAAGACGGTAAAACTGGTGGAACGGGTCAACAACATTGCGAAGGGTGCCGCATTGATGACGGATACGACACTGGAAATCGTATTTGATGAAGGATTGAGCAACGTTGTGGTCAATGAAACCATCGAGAAGGTACTGGCAGACAGTTTCCGTAAGTGTTATAACCTGACGTATACACCGGAAGAATTACAGTATGCGCAACGGTTTAAGGATACGCTGCGTCCGGAAGAACTGGCAGATGAACTGTGGGATACGCATACGATTGATAAAGACCGGTTGCGCGATAACGTTAATCATCGTCCGATGAACGATTACTTTGTGGAAAAGACACACAATGACGATACAACGATGGGGTCCACCGATGTCGGAGATATCAGCTGGGTGGTACCGACCGGACAGTTCAATACGGCTTGTTACTGCATCGGTACCGGCGGACATTCCTGGCAGATGGTTGCCCAGGGCAAGAGTTCCATTGCCCATAAGGGTATGGAATTAGCCGGAGAAATCCTGTTTGATGCTGCCAAAACGTTCTTGCATCAGCCGCAGCTGATTGAAGATGCATGGAAAGAATTTGAAACCCGTCTGGGTGGGGAAACCTATCACAGTCTGATTCCGGATGATATCAAACCGCATATCAGTTCGGCAGAATAATACATAAGCAGGGATTTACTCCCTGCTGTTTTCATGTCGGATGGTGTTCATAATGTCTGAAAGGATTCTGCATATTGTCGTAAGAGGAATTCCTTTTGTGTTGGTGTTTCGCTTGTTTCATACGAATCGGCAGGGTATTTGGATTTCCGTTGTCTTAACGATGTGATATCATCCTAAAACAATTACACATTCTTTTATGGTAAAGTAATGTGTGTTTGTCAGCAATTGAAATAGCGATGACACAATAACAGATACGCTATGGCAGGAAGTTGTATACTCCCTGCTTTTTGGGCTTTAAACTCCTTAAAGGATTCTTTCTGTCATATATCAGAAGTTAACTTTCCAATAACCTTTCCTGTCGGATCCGATTCTTTCTATGATTCCCTTGTTCTTTAAATTGCGAATGCGGACTGATACGGTTTTTCTGCTGAGATTCAGTGTTGCGGCAATTTCTGTATAGGATAACCGAGGCGAGTTCATTACAAGATTGAGAATTGCCAGTTCCTTATCAGTCACTTTATCAGTCACCTTATCAGTCACTTTATCAGTCACTTTATCAGTCACCCTATCAGTCACCCTATCAGTCACCCTATCAGTCAC
>JABUSI010000303.1 GCA_021442745.1 Erysipelotrichaceae bacterium
GGGGTAGTCAATATTTAATCTTAAGGTTTCAGTACATATTTACGTACACGTTTATCGATATAATCGTACTTTATTCGTTATGATAAGTTATACTTATCCTAAGAAACCGAGGACACCATCATGAAACTGCTAAACAATGTCACATTAGTATGCGGATATACATATTCATCCTTAGATAACGTCTATGCCATAGAAGGATTACAAGGAACCATTCTGGTAGACACGGGCACAAACGAAAGGGAATATCAGACAATATTAGACAATCTGGAATACTGGGGATTACCACCGGTATCTCATGTCATAATTACCCATGCGCATATCAATCATTGTTTTAACGCAAAGAGATTTCAGGATCAGGGTGCTAAACTGGTATGCAGTGCACCGGTTGCCGAAGCACTGGAACACGGTGGCAACCGATTGATTGATTACCACAGTTTAAGCCTGGAATACAACATCAGAACCTTTCAGAAATGTAAGGCAGATATCGTGATAACTGATAACGGTCATTATGTGATTGACGGTATAGATTTTGATTTCCGTATTACCAACGGTCACAGTGCCGGAGGACTGGTATTCTTCTGTGAATCGGAAGGAAAACGACTGATGTTTACCGGAGACTTCATGGGAATCGATTCCTTAAACAAGCAT
This sequence comes from Erysipelotrichaceae bacterium, assembly GCA_021442745.1. Lineage (GTDB taxonomy): Bacteria > Bacillota_I > Bacilli_A > Erysipelotrichales > Erysipelotrichaceae > RGIG4607. The sequence continues at coordinate 649 of JABUSI010000303.1, forward strand.
GCTACCTTAGGATGGAACGGGGATGAAGAATACGATGCGGATATCTATTTACAGGAATTAAAAGAATTATCCGTAGAAGAACCCGATGCCATCTTCCCGGGACATTACCAGCAATGTCTCCGTGACGCCTGGCAACTACCTTTGAATGCTTATTTACGAGCACTTAAACGTACGCACAAGGATTTCAATCAGTAACCGTATTTCAGGAAAGAAGGTAACGCATATGATGACAATAAACATTAAATCAGTACACAAATGTGCATTCTGTAAGTACTGGTACGATCCGACCAACAGTGCCATTACACCACGTAATGCCAGATTAAATCTATGGAGATTTGACGAAAACGCAAAGTGCATGTGTATGAAGAAAAACTTTGAGATGAAAGCGATTGCCACCTGTCCGCATTATGAGTGTAAGTTAGAACTTGTAAAGTGGAGAGAATAGAGTAGTACTTTGTTTTACAAGGCTGTCTGTAACAAAAAAGGGAAACCCATATCAGTGTGATATCGGTTTCCCTTTTGTATGCAGATTGTCTCAGTTCACCGGGGAATGAATCCTTAATGAACTTTATAGGTTAATCATGTTTGACACAAACTCTTCAAACGAATCGGATTCCAGGATTTTTATGATAGATGCCTTATTTGTAAAGGAATCAATGATTAAATCGAAGGCATAGTTAAATCGTTTCAGATCATCTTCCGTGATGCCGATCAGAAGGATGATGTTCACATTTTTGTTTCCCCAGCTGATAGGAAAATCATTGTGGACAATGTAGATAAACGATTTGAGTGCGGAAACGTTAATGGAATGTGGAATCGCAAAAAAATCGGTAAATGCCGTGGAAGACATAGATTCCCGTAACAGGACGTCATCGACAAAATTGTTGTCTACGTATCCCAGTTTGCAACATTCATCACAGATGTACCGGATGCATTCTTCTCTTGTCTTAGCCGGCAGGTTCCGGATATATAAATCTTTGTTGAACAGGGATGCCAGCGCCTGTTTTACTTCATGGGAAGAATTGACGTAATTGATGTGCTCGATTTCCGCATAGATATCGATAATATTTGTTTTTGTCAGAATCGGATTAATCAGCACAATGTGTTTGTGACTGATATTCAATGATGTTGTCGTAATAATCAGATCACATATCGGGTTATACAACATGTATTCATCAGCCGTCATAACGTCAAGAATCAGAAGTTCGTCATCAAATTTTTTCTGAATCGTATTAGCCAGTTGTTTCGAAATGTCGTGATAATTATCAATGATAATAATGGAAGAAACCACGTTCTCTTTTCCTTTGCTGGATTCCAGATAAGAACCGATGTGAAGAGCAATGAATGCGATTTCGTCCTCGTTCAGTTTGATGTTAAAATGCGAAGAAAATTCATGGGAAAAATATACGGCCATGTCATATACCAGGGCATAGTCTTTTTTTATCTGCGGGGAAATCGGATTCGGATACGAAAGATTAAATTCACTTCGCAGTTTAACGTTATACATATGCAACACGAACTGTGAAGTGAAGTTATCATCAAACAACGGGAGGTTGTATTTTGACGATAAATTGTTCAGGGAACGGATGACGTAATCCCGGAATTCTTCATCAAACAGAACGCTGGATTTCGTCGAATGATCAGTTGATAAAATAATCAGTGCAATGATTTGCTGCATATCATAATCCGGCAGGGATTTATTGCAGCGACTCTTAAAGAAATCGGAAAGTTCTTCCGTCAGTTTCAGGATATCTTCTTTTTTGTCGGATGATTCAATCAGTTTATACACACCGTCATGGGTAGGTGTGGTTGCCAGTGTATTATCCGATTCCAGTCGTAATAATATGATAAGAATATGCACCAGAAGGTTATTCAGCGCATAGTTGTTGATAAACAAGGAAGAATTGTTGCAGATGCGATAGATTTCTTCGGAAATTTCTTTTATTCTGACGTCCGAAAAGAAATTGGAAAGAGATTCTACGGAAGAGAAAAATCCGGTTGCGTTGTTTGTCGCAATGTATCCGATCAGTTTTCGTTTATCCTTCTCTTTTCCGCTTAAAAAATAGGTATAGTTTCTGGACTCCACTTTCAGATTATAAGAAAATGCCAGATCTTTGATTTCAGGAATAATCGTGTTGACAACCGTACTGTCCGAAACATTCAGTTCTTCTGCAATGTCGAAAACAGACACACCGTCTCTTTCACACAACAATCTGGATAATACGTAATTCACCCTGTTTACAGACGGTGTATCGCTTTTGGAAGAATCGTCTGAGAGTAACCGGTACCCGCTTCTTGAGGACTCAATCTTATAACCGGAATTCATTAATTTACTGATGTAATTCCGAACTGTCCTTTCATTAACCCCAAGAAGTTTGGGTAGGGAGGCTGAGGATATAACTTCATTTGTTTC
>JABUSI010000017.1 GCA_021442745.1 Erysipelotrichaceae bacterium
CCGTCTTCAACCCACAAATCTCCGAATTGGTCTTCTTTGATACCCGACTGCAGTAATGCACCTTTCAGATCCCGGTGCGTCAGTTTCAAAAACTGACGGGAGTATGTGCCGTGCAATAATACGACGGGTTGTTCTTCAGCATCACCCATCATAACGCATTTTCGTTCGCAACCCACCGTTTCCGGAATGAACCGGTATTCGTATTGATTTCCGAGATACCGGCTGACACATTCCTGCTCAAAACGTGTCAGAAAATCGCTGCATACGGGACGATACCACCGTTGGGATTGTTCCACCCAGTCATCGCATCTTGCCAGCAATTCCTCCATTTGCGGGAAATGCTGCGTTATATTGTTATGCATCTTCAGATTCTGAAGTGATTTCTCCGCCTACTGCGATATTTGCAGGTGTACATAAAATCGATTCGGTATCAATCTGACGTGTTGTTCCGCGCAAACCATACGTTACGCCATACAGGAAATCAATTGTTCTTTGTTTATACTCCTGTGAAAGCTTTCTCATATTAACGACAGCTGCCTGTTTTTTCAGCAAGTGATTGGCAATTGTCGGAACATCGGTAAAAGAACGTGGTTCGAACATAACAATATTCGGAGTTCTTCCCGTATCCGTTGCTTTTGAATTTTCATACTTACTGGCAGGAATGTCAGCATCTTCTTCATCCGTTACATCTTCTTCTTCGAGTTCGTCGTCTGAATACGTAAACATCTTTTTAATGGTATCTTTTACACTCATAGTCAAATCCTCCATAATTAGAAATATTATACCAAGTTCCGATACAAATGAAAATATAAAAATGGATAAAGACTGTTACTCTTCATCCATTGTTAATACGGCCATAAATGCTTCCTGAGGTACTTCTACCGAACCGACTGCCTTCATTCTCTTCTTTCCTTCTTTTTGTTTTTCCAGAAGTTTCTTTTTACGGGTAATATCTCCCCCGTAACACTTTGCCAGAACGTTTTTCCGCAAAGATTTGATATCGGCACGAGCGATAATTTTTCCGTTGATTGCTGCCTGAACAGGCACTTCAAATTGCTGTCGCGGAATCAGTTTCTTCAGTTTTTCGACAATAGCCCGGCCACGCGGGTAGGCGAATTCTTTATGTACGATGCTGCTTAAGGCATCAATCACATCTCCATTCAACAAGATATCCATCTTGGCCAGCGCGGATTGCTGATATCCGATCAATTCGTAGTCAAAGGAAGCGTATCCTCTGGTACAGGATTTCAGTTTATCAAAGAAATCAAAGATAATTTCTCCTAACGGAAGATGATATACCATCTGTCTGCGGTTTTCATCCAGATAAATCATATCCTGGTAAATACCGCGTTTTCTCTGGCAAAGTTCCATAATCGGTCCGACAAACTCATTCGGTGTCATTATGGATGCCTTCACGTACGGTTCTTCAATATGATGAATCTTCTGCACATCCGGCAGCAATGACGGATTATCGATTCGTAATACCGTATCATCGGTAAGATATGCCTGATATATTACCGACGGTGCCGTACAAATCAGTTCAAGATTGTATTCCCGTTCCAGACGTTCCTGTACAACATCCATATGCAACAATCCCAGAAAACCACATCGGAATCCGAATCCCAGTGCCTGAGACGTTTCTGCTTCATACTGCAAAGAAGCATCGTTCAGCTGTAATTTATCCAGGGCATCCCGTAAATCGTTGTAACGGGCGCTGTCTGTCGGATACAATCCGCAATATACCATCGGGTTCATCCTCCGATACCCGGCTAACGGTTCTTCACACGGATTATCCCTTAATGTAATCGTATCCCCGACACTGACGTCTTTTACAGATTTAATGGATGCAGCAATCCAGCCGACTTCTCCGCACTCCAGTCTGTCTTTTTTAACTTCCTTCGGTGTGCGGACACCGACCTCGGTAACCAGATACTCCGCACCGCACGCCATAAAACGAATGGTATCCCCGGGTTTTACGCTGCCGTCCTTGATTCTGACAAACGCAATGACTCCCCGGTATGCATCGTACAGAGAATCAAATACCAAAGCCTTCAACGGAGCGTCCGGATTTCCTGACGGGGCCGGTACTTTTTCTACGATTGCTTCCAATACATCTTCAATACCGATACCGTTTTTAGCAGAAATACGCGGTGCATCCTCGGCCGGTAATCCGATATCATTTTCGATTTCACGGATTACAACATCCGGTTGTGCACTAGGTAAATCAATTTTATTAATGACCGGAATGATTTCCAGGTCATTGTCCAATGCCAGATATACGTTTGCCAGTGTCTGTGCTTCAATTCCTTGTGCAGCATCGACTACCAGTACGGCACCTTCACATGCCGCCAATGAGCGTGATACTTCATACGTGAAATCCACATGACCCGGCGTATCTATCAAATGGAAAACGTAATCGTGACCGTCCCTGGCATGATATTGCAACTGAACCGCATTCAGTTTAATCGTAATACCGCGTTCCCGTTCCAAATCCATGGAGTCAAGAATCTGGTCCACCATTTCCCGTTGCATAACGGTTTCGGTTTTTTCTAAAATCCGATCGGCTAATGTACTTTTTCCGTGATCAATATGCGCAATGATTGAAAAATTACGAATGTATTTTTGTTCCATAGCCAACCTCCTTACATAACGTAGACAATTATAGCGAATATGTCCGGTTTATTCAAACTGTTTGTGAATCCATTGTTTTCCAAGCCCGTTCGCAAACGAAACCGCATCCATCTTTCCTTTTCCTTCCGGTTGCAGTTCCGTAATTTCCAGTACGGTATTGTCAAAAACCACTTGCATCGCTTTGTTCGCAAACCCGATGACGGTTCCGTCCGGTTGCTCAGACTTCAGAGTTGTTTTACGTGATGCCCACAATTTGACTTTCTTTCCGTCCATACAGACGTACGCTCCGATATACGGTGACAATGCCCGGATGTGATTGTGAATTTTCTGATATCCTTCATGAATATCGATCTTCTCTTCTTCCTTGGAAACGTTCCAGGCGAAGGTTACTTCCTTTTCATCCTG
>JABUSI010000350.1 GCA_021442745.1 Erysipelotrichaceae bacterium
CAACACAGGAAGATTTTGAAAAGTATATCAATTCAGCAATGGAAGAAGTTTCGAACGAAACGGATTCTGTGTTAAAGGCAATCGGTGATTCCTATTCGTCTTATACGAAAAATAAAAAGAAATTAGAATCATATCATAATAAAGTTACTGATATCAGTAAAAAAATGTACAGCAAAACAGAAGAATATTCTTTGTGTTGCTTTGAGAATATAGCTGACAATGGCATTGAGGATTTTACAAAATGGAATAAAGCAATGTCAGATTTTTTCAGCAATTGGAATACGTTATGGTCAGAATATTTTACGAATTGGAATACAGAATATTCGGAGATATTCCAGAGGTGCAATGATTTGATATTGAACGCTGGTGGAAATTATGATGAATTGTCTGAAGAGTGGGATAACATGTACGAATCGTATAGTAACTCGTGGGACGAAATGTATAATTTGTACAGTGATTCCTGGGATGGAATATATGAAATGTATAGTGCTGTCTGGGATGGATTCTATGACGGGGAAACAGATATAGATACTATTCTGGCTAAAGCCGAAAAGGAAAAAGAGGAAGAACAGAAACAAAAGGAAACACATAAGGCGAAACCGGGTGACGGGAAAGAGTATGAAGAGAACGGTTTTGTATACAAAGTGTTAAAAGACAGTACCGTAAGAATTGTGAAATACAAAGGAACATCGTCTTCGGTGTCTGTTTCTTCAACTATGGATAATTATGAAGTCAAGAGTATCGGTGAGGGCGCGTTTAAAGATTGTACCTCCATGAAAACCTTGTCTATATGGGCAGAACTTACATCAATCGGAAAAGAAGCATTTAAAGGATGCACAAAGTTAGAGAAAATTTCTGTGCCATCAGGAGTAACGGAAATTAAAGAATCGACGTTTGAGGATTGTTCGGGTTTGGAAACCGTCACTATCTGGGGAGAAATCACGAGTGTCGGAAAAGAGGCATTTAAGAATTGCAGTTCTCTTGAGAAAATTAGTATTCCTTCATCTGCAACACTTATTGGAGAATCAGCGTTTGAAGGTTGTAAGAGTATGGAAAGCGTCACTCTTTGGGGTGGAAAGGAAATTGATAAGAAAGCATTTAAGGGTTGTGAGAGCCTGAAGTCTATCAGTATTCCGAGTGAAGTTACGAAGATAGGTGACTATGCGTTTGAGGGGTGTCTGAGCCTGGAGACAGCGACTGTCTGGGGAAGTAGCGTGAAATACGGTAAGGAAGTATTTAAGAACTGTCCGAAACTGTCAAAGCTGCCGGATGGAGCAACGGGGTCGACTGCAAAAGAAGATAAAAAAGAAGATACATCTTCGAGTGGTATCCGGCCGGAATTCAAGAAAGCAATGAAAGAATATGTGGAATTCTTTGAAGAATACATTGATTTTTTGGATACATATGCGAAAGCAAAGGATCCTACGAAACTGATGTCAAAGTATATGGATTATATGAATAAGTATGCTGAAGTTATGGAAGCTTTGGAAAAGATAGAAGATGAAGACATGTCGAAAGAAGAAGAGGAATTGTATCTGAAGACGATGAAAAAGATTAATAAGATGTTGCTGGAGTCTGTGGAATAATCCGAATTATGTGGAGGTAGAGTATGGCGGGATTCGTTTTCCAAAAGAAATCTTTCCGTATTCTGAGAGAAATTATGAAGATGTACTGATTGCGTTGAAAAATGCCGGCTTTCAAAATGTTAATTGCGTCAATATGCATGACGTGATAGTAGGTATTTTGCAAAAACCGGGCAAGGTTGAATCTATCAGTGTGAATGGAGAAACAATAACAGAAGGCGGAAAGATTTATTTGCCAACTGTTTTGATTACTATTACATATCATGGAATGTGAGGAGAAATAATATGAAATGTAGAAAATGTGGGGCAGAACTTACGGAAGGCGTATTGTTTTGCTGGAAATGCGGAACAAAAGCAGAGATGCAAAAAAGATTTTGTCATGAGTGCGGAACCGAATTGGTACCTGGTGCGAAGTTTTGTGTCAAATGTGGAGCAAGTGTTGTTTTACCGGATGAGGTCGAAGAACCAAATATAACAGAGGAGCTGACATTGTCTAAATCTGAAGTCTTCGATCTGGAAGAAGAACCGGAGGTGACAGAGCCTGCATCGGATTCTGTTTTGGAACAGCAAGAAAACAGACCGATTGAATCTTTTGCGGATATGGAGAAGAAGGATAATAACAAAAAGTCAATTCTTGATTTCTTGAAAATAGGGGGAATTGCTTTTGTTGTTATTTTGGCTATTGTGGGATTAATCGTAACTGTAATCGGTAAAACAAAACAACCAGAAAGGAATGGTTTTAACAGCTCAACGAACGAACTTTATAAAATGGGTTCCTATTCCATTGAGGTTCCTTCTTACTGGCAGAATGAGGATATATATTATGATAATATTCAGTTCTATGCAGAATCGGAAGAAACGGAAGTTTCACTTATATTGACGTTAGTAAGTATAGAAGAAGCAACGGATTTGGAATCATCAGATGATCTGATTGCCCAAAAAGATGAGTATGCTAAGAGCCTTGAAGGTAGTATATTTGATAAGGTTACCGGATGCGAAGTCATTGATACCGGAACTGTTAAGGGGGTTCTTTTCGAGGGAGAACTTGACGAAACGGCTGGGAAACTGTACGGTGGCAAATGGTTTATGTTCATCTCTGATGAGGATGAAACAATTTATAACGTCATATTTTTCTACGAAAGCAATCCTAAGTATTCGTATTCGAAAGACTTTAAGAAAATAATATATTCCATCAAGCCTAGATAGAGTATTGATACGAATGAAGCATTGAATATCCGGGATACCAAAACAATTCGTGAGTATTGATTTACGATGACAAAAATTATGGGAAGTCTGGAGTTTGCTTGAAATTGAAATACTTATTTTGATGTTGTACAGTAGGTTTACAGACAGGATCGTGTTGCTGGTACAGAGAAAAATAAGTGTATTTTGAAAGGAGACCAGCTATGAAAAATCAAGAGGAAATTGACCTATAGGTCAATAAGTTGAGAA
>JABUSI010000164.1 GCA_021442745.1 Erysipelotrichaceae bacterium
CAGTTTGCCGTCACCGACAAATCCCAGAACGTCCTGATACGGATAAACCGTTACGTTCGGGCAAGCTCTTAACTTGTCACAGGCAATCGGATCAGCCGTCAGATCGAACATCGTAACGATGGTCAATGACTTAACGATACCTGCCAGATAAATGGATTCTTCAACAGCAGAGTTACCGCCACCGATAACGACTACGTCCTTATCGCGATAGAATGCACCGTCACAGATTGCACAGAAACTGATGCCGTTTCCTAAGAAATTCGTTTCATTTTCCACATGCAGACGACGATGTGTCGTACCTGTTGCGATAATAACTGCTTTTGCTTCAAATACGCGTTCCGGATCTTCTTCGATATAAATTTTCTTAATATCTCCGCAGTCTTCAATGTTACAAACCGTACCATATTCCAGACCAACGTTCAGTTCCTGCGTATGTGTAAACATATTCATCGCAAGTTCTGCTCCGTTAATAGTACCTACACCGGTGTAGTTCTGAATTTCATTTGTGTTGATGATGTTTCCGCCCGGTGCCAACTTATCAATCATCAATACAGTCATGTCTGCTCTGGCACCGTAAATGGCAGCTGTCATTCCGGCAGGACCAGCACCGACAATTATCAAATCATAACGATCCATAGTAAATTCTCCCTTGTTTTCTCTTACTAAAAGTATAATCCAAATTACCTAAAAGAGAAACAGAAATTATACCAAGAAGTTAATCAGAGGAATACCTACAACAATGATGACTACAACTTCCACAACAACATAAGCAACAGAGTACTTATATACTTCTCCGGAAGTCAGCCAGGTCTTGTTACCGAACAACATAGCCGCAAACGGAGATGCTGCCGGAGTACAAGCTGCCGTCATCAATACTGTGAAGATCAGCAAGGTAATCAATGGTGCAGGGTTTGTATTTGCACCTACGCAATATGTCAATACAACCGGTTGCATAATCATACCGATAACCAGAGAGTTACAGAAGTTTGTCAGCAAAACAACAACCAATACCAATACAATCGTGAATACCGTTACGGACATACCGCTGAAAATTGGTGACAGGATGGTATTTAAGAACGGAACAATACCTGTTGTACCGTTTGTCAATACGCTACCGATCATAATAGCAGCCAGACACAGCCAGTATGTCGGCCAGGAGAACGTAGAACCCATAACCTTTTCGAAGTTCAGAGCCGGTCCGGTTTCATCCTTGATCAGACAGCAGATTGCACACAGTGCCATCGGAATGATGAAACCGTTTGCGTTTAAGAATGACATACCAGGCAATGAAGGTAACATTGTCGGCAGCAACATACATGCGATAAACACAATCAACATACCGCCGTAGAACTTCTGACCGAAATTCATCGGTGGCAACGGATTGGCGTTCAGTTTTTCAATCGTAACATTCTTCATCGGTGTTACATCCGGTTTGAAGAAGAACTTCATCAGACCAACCTGACAGAATACCAGGATGATACCCGTTACGAATAAAGAGATGAAATAACTTGCGTTATTAACCATTACGTTTTCAAATCCCAGCAAAGATTCAAAGTTTACAACGATACCACGGTAGTTACCCAATAATGCCAGACCGTTACCCATATACGGAGGTACCGGGAACGCAATCAATGCACAGATTACGATAGACATCATCATCAGCTTCGGATACAAATCGGTCTTCTTGAATCCGACATCATCAAATACACCTTCCAGAATAGGCCAGAACAGGAAGATCGGAGCGAAACAACCGATAAACGTTGCCATCAAAAATGCCGCAACCATAATAATTGTCGTAAATACCCAAGGTCTTCCTTCAATAAACTTACGGGTCATAACCCATCTGCCGATGTAAGCAGTGATTCTTCTCTGGGTCAGACCACCCATGAATACCATTAAGAAGAACATCTGTACAACCGTCGGGTTACCGAATGCAGCCGTCAGATAACCGCCGATTGCAGGATACGCACCATCCGGACCAACGATACCGGTGATTCCAAGCATTACTACGCTTGTCAATGATGCGGTACTCGGATCCAGAGTACTCCACATATAAATCGTTCCGATGAATACTCCCAATACTTCCATACCGACTTTCGTTACGTTCGGAAGTACACCCACAGGAATAAACCAGAACACCAACATGATAGCCATACCGATTGCGAAATGGATATAGCTCATTTTAATTTGTTTGTTCATAACTATTTTCCCTTCCTTATTTTTTACATACTGTCAACTATGACAGTTACTAATGTAGTTTACCACTTTTTTGTCCGTCTGTGCACCTATTTGTGAAATAAAATACAAGATTTTTCCTGAAATTTTTATTGAAAAACATACTTTTTCCGTTTTCACTCAAAAGCACCCGATACTATGTGAAATATATTTGTTTTCTAACAAAAAAAGAAGCCTTTTTCAAGACTTCTTCACTGATTTCATCAGATATTCCGTAAACGGTTTCTGCTGCAGAATCGTACCTTTATCGTTCAGCTTTGCACCTTCCCGTATCGCCTTGTCTATCGTATTCTTCACATCCTGATAATGCGTACCATGCGTCACCAGACCGATGATAACGTCATGCTGTTTTTCATCCGCAACAATCGGTTCCTTCAGAAGATACACATCCGCGTATTGTTTCAGCCGGTTCATCAGCTGTTTGTCCGTTCGCGGATGTACAATCACAACCGGATTGACGCAATCCTTCAGAAGAACTTCAACCGCATTCTCATCCGCCAGAAGCGGTTTAAGTAACGTCATATTTTCCTTACAAAGACTTTTTATTTTCTCATAAATCTTTCCATAATCCGCCACCAGCGGAACGACCGTAATGTGCAATGAATCAAAGAACACATCCTTCACTTTGTCAAACTGCTCCCAGTCCATACAATACCCGTCATCAAAGGTATACGGAATTTCCGTATTCACATGATGAACATACACAATACCTTCCTTGTTTTGTACAACAGACAGGTAAAATTTCAGAAAATCCTCCCCGGTTTCATACAACGTATCAAATGAGCAGACGTTTAT
>JABUSI010000330.1 GCA_021442745.1 Erysipelotrichaceae bacterium
AACAACGCCATATAGTTCTGATACACGCTGATGAGAGCTTCGTTCTTTTCCTTGAATACTCCTTTTTTCAAGGCATTTGTAATCTGCGTATCTTCCTGCTGTTGTGTCGCTATCATCCGCAGTGTTTTGATGGCTTTTGCGAGTGTCTGAATATCCGAATACGACGGCTTATTGAAGTATGTATTATCTTCTGCCGCCTTCGCAATCAACACACATTCTTCCTTTGCGTCTATGAATTGTTCCTCCATGGAAACCGCAGACTTCATACATGCCAGTCTGGCCAATTCGCCGCTATTCATGATTCTCATATTGATTGTGTTTACACCATTCTTTGCCAAACTCTTTAATAATTCGCTTCCGTTCAGCAGGGAAGCTACAATAATCCGTTCCTGCATAGTACCACCTGTTGTATTTTCTACATTTAGTATATAAAAAAGTAGTCCTGACCGCAAAAGGAGTTGTGTCAGGACACTGTAATAATTCTTTATTTTCAACACATCATGAATCTGTTGTCCGGCTTCCGGACAGTTGCGTACCCAAAATATCCTATAGCCGTTTACTGATTCCTGTTTTTCATATATCTGGCATTTCTGTATGTGCCGATTTTGATGATTTTCTTCTCTTTCATCAGTCTGTTCAGTGTTAACTCTACTGTTTTTATACTTACATCAGGCAGTTTTTCCATAATATCAGCTTTTGAAACCGGTACGATTGCAGCTAACAAAACTGCTTCTATTCTTTCTGATTTTTTCGCTTTCTTCAGGGAAATCTCCGTAAACGAATCATCCAAATCTTTAAAACATTTGTACAGTATTTGCAGGAAATTCGTTATAAACGGCACATAATCATTTGTTCCTTCATGCCATCCCTTCGAAGACTGTTCCAACGCTGCATAATAACTTTCCTTATATTTGTTAATCTGACCTTCTACAGAAACATATCTGCTGATATCATATCCTGCAATATAAAGCATTAACACGGTCAATAACCGGGATACTCTTCCGTTTCCGTCAGAAAACGGATGGATACACAAAAAATCAACGATTACACAAGGGATAAGAAACAGTACCGGTATTTCCGAATCCTGTCTTGCGTCAATGTACGCAAGAACCAGTTGTTCCATTGCATCCGGTGTTTCCGCTGCACTCACCGGTTTAAACCGTATTTTCCGGCGGCCATCCGCCTCATACTCCATGATAAAATTGTCCCTTTTCTTATACGTTCCGGCCTCGTTTTGGTTTGTGCCGGCTGTTATCATTTTATGAAAACTGCATATAACCTCTTCAGTAAAATCAAGTTCTTCATATGAAGTATGAATTAAATTTAATGCGTCTTTATAGCCTGATATTTCCGCTTCATCATGAGAAACCGGTTCTGCTCCGTTGACAATATCCCTGATTCTGTTATCCGTAGTCACAATACCCTCAATCGCATTACTTCCTTTGACAGACTCTATCATCGCCTTTTTCTGTAACTTCTCAAAAACTTCCGTATATTGCCGGATGCGGAATTGTTCTTTAGCGTTCAAATCAGAAATAATATGAACCAGTCCTACGATACTACCCGGTATTTCCTTTTTTATAAAAGAATAATCTATGGATCGCATATACATTTCCACCTTCCTTTTACTACCTAAATTTTATCATTTTTTAGGTAGTAAATCAATGATACAGAACATTCTGAACCACTATTTATTTAACGGATATAAATCAGAAAATATCATACTTTTCATAATAGTAAATCATCCCAAAAAACGCTTCAAAGAATCGGAATCGTTCTCTTTGTCAGATTCAGAGAACAGTTTGTAATCTTCTGAATACTTACCCCTTCACAATCTCCACACTCTTCCCGCAGAATGCCACACCGTATCTGTAAATTTCCTACACCCCACACGTTGCCATTTCCGTATCGTATTGTTTTTCCTGTATCTGTAGTATTGCAGCCTCTGCCAGTTTTTTCAGTTCCTCCATGGAACATCTTTTCCCTTGCTTCAGTTCTATAATCATTCCCGGCACATTCAAATCCTTCGGCATCAGCTGAATATCAAATCTTCCGATTCCCGACTCTCTGTTTGACCTTATGTAATACGTATCACTCATCATGGCACACAACCCCAATACCAGCATATGGTATGCATTCTCATTGACCAGATCCAGACTACTCACACTTTCGATAGGAAGAACTACCGTATCCGTCTGTATGAAGAATCTGAAAGACAGAGGAATCATTGAGAGAATCGGGTCCAACAAACACGGATATTGGAAGCTTAATCTATGACACACGGCTCTTCACAACGGACTATAAAACGGACTATAGAACGGACTATAGAACAAGTCGTCAGAGTCACTTTTCTCTGCATCGTAACCGTTAAGAAATCATAGTATATTCCCTTACACTGTCCTCCCGGTTATTGTCTTTGCAGCTGGCAGACCCCAGCAATATACAAGGAGGATTTTTATAACCGGATACCACCTGACAAAATAAATGAAAACAGTATGGCGTAATCCTCCCGATTAGGCCATACTGTATATAGAAAGAAGGTACTGCACATGAGTTTTCCTAAAGGATTTTTATGGGGCGGAGCAACTTCCGCATCCCAATACGAAGGTGGTTATAACGAAGGCGGACGAGGTAAATCCCATCTGGATTTCGTAGATACCATGGATGAAGAAGCAAGAAAGAAATCCGTTGCCACATTCGGACTGGATTCCAGACGTTTCAACTACAACAAGCTTCACGAAGACGAATTAAACTTCGGTAACCGCAGAGGATCCGACTTCTATCACCACTACAAAGAAGACATTGCCTTGTTTGCGGAAATGGGGTTCAAAGTATTCCGTATGTCCGTATCCTGGTCCAGATTATTCCCTACCGGAGAAGAAACGACACCGAATCCGGAAGGCATTCAATTCTATCATGACGTATTTCAGGAATTACACAAATACAACATCGAACCGCTCGTCACCATGATTCACTATGAAATCCCGGTTACGTTAACGGAAAAGTACAACGGCTGGGAATCACCGGAA
>JABUSI010000400.1 GCA_021442745.1 Erysipelotrichaceae bacterium
ACTTCTGCATCGTAATCCGCTCTGTGTGCGTCTTCTTCGTCATACTCTATCTTATATCCGCGAACAAGATACCCTAACGCATACCGTTTTCTTTCCGGGAACATCACCCAGGATAACGGTAACGTATCGATTACCGGATTGGTAATCGGTTTTCGATTCAGTTTCCGTAAAGCTTCCTGAATAAAGCCTAAGTCAAAGGATGCATTATGTGCAACAAGTATGTCATCACCGATAAAATCCAGAATCCGGTCAATGACAACGGAAATCGGTTCGGCATTCTGTACCATCGCATTGGTGATGTTTGTTTTCTGTTCAATTAACGGCGGGATTGTCATTTCCGGTTTGACAAACACCTGCATTCTTGCAACTTCATTGCCGTTTTGGATTTTTACCGCACCGAATTCTATGATTTCATCATACGAACTGGATAATCCGGTTGTTTCCAGGTCAAAACATACATACGTCGCATGATAGAGCGGACGCGGTTCACAATTGTAAACGATGATTGCCCGGTCATCCGCCATATTCATTTCTATTCCGTAAATTACTTTGAAATCCGAATCGCGAAGCGGTTTTCCTTTCTCATTCTTCGGAATGACAGCCAGATGTGTATTCTGTGCATCCGGATAAGCCTGTACAACCATATGGTCCGTAATCGCAATCGCTTTATGTCCCCACTTATATGCCCGTTTGATCAGATCCGAACAGGCACATACACCATCCATTTCCGATTTATTCGTATGTGCATGCAATTCCACACGCTTTATTTCGGCATTGTCTTTCCGGATTGCGGGTGCATCAATCGGTTCCGAGTGCTGAATTGTCATAACATTACCGTTGGAGTACTTGTCATAACGAACGTATCCGTACAGACGAACCCACTGGTTCTCCTTTATGGAATGCAGCACTTCCTTCGGACAGTTTCTTCCTTCAAACCGTTTGCACACAAACGCATCCAGTCCTTCGTGAATAACCACGGTCTGGATTTCCGTTTCTTTACGGGTTGTAAAATATTCAACAGATACAATCTGTCCTTCAATATAAATATCTTCTGCTTCCTGTTCCAGCACCGATAACGGTACGTATTTACACTTTTCCTTATCAAACTTCACCCGGCGGAACGAGTCATCCGCACTTTCGGCAAAGGGAGCATATGGTTGCGTGCTATGCGCCGATGATTCTTTTTCCGACGGGTTCTGAATATATGCTTTCATCCCGCAGCGAATCAGAAACTGACGGATCTGTTCCACTTCAATCTGTTCATCTTCCATCAATGTTCGTCTCGGAAGATGAATGTATACACCGTCTTCTTCTTCCTTCGGATACAATTCCGAAATGATACGATAATTATTTTTCTGGGCAAAATGCTGCATATAACTGAATACATCCAACACGTTGGATACCCCTTGTTCACAGGAAAGAGATAATTCCACTTCCCCTTTTAATTTCGTTTCAAAGGCATTCTTTACCCGACAATATACCGCAAAAGGCAATGCTTTTGTTATGCGTAAAAACACCGTCAAAACCTGACGGGAACGATTAAAAGCAGGTGAAAATACATAACTGCTGTCGAAATATGCCAAATCGCTTTCGCTGACACCGACTTTACGCAGTAACTCCAGAACATCCATTTCCGTTACCTCCTTTATCCTTAAAAAATAGCTTGATTTCACAAGCTATTGATTCGTTGTTTCCAGAATAGAATTTAAAAACCGGATAATATCTCCATACACCGTTTGCCTTTGATATTCATGGAATATGTTATGCCGGAACTCCGGATACAGGCAATACTGTATGTTTGTATACCCTACATCACGCAAACGTTGATGGACCTGTTTGACTCCGTCGATTCCGCGTGCACAGACGTCATCCTGTCCGCCCAAAATCAGAACAGGAAGTTTCTTTTTCAACGGATGCCAGTCTTCATATACAAAAACATCACGGAACCCGAACAACAGGTCATTTACCATAGACGTTGTCGGTAATGCCTGCGATTTCGGATCTTTGCGATACGTTCTTACAAACTCCATATCCGAACACATCCATCGGTCGGTTTCTTCTTCATTGAAACCTTTGTCGAATGAAGATGTATACCTTGTCCAAAAACCGGTATCCGGCTCATTCGGTCCCTCCAGACGTAAATGCAGTTTTTCTATTTTTTCAATAATGTAAAACTTCTTGTCAAAATACGGACAGCTTGTCAGAATCACACCATCAATTTCATATTCGAAACGTTTCAGAAAAGAACGGGCAACAAGACTTCCCATCGAATGTCCGAGCAAAAAGAACGGTAAACGACGATACTTTTCGCGAATCATACTGCTGAACCGGTTTGTATCCACAAGATTCATCATCCATCCGTTTTTCGCATCCACATGTCCCAGCGGGTGCAGTAAGTCTACCGAATCGCCATGTCCGCGCAAATCCGAAACAACAACAACATACCCGTAATGACATAAAATCCTTGCAAGTTCATCATAGTATTCACGATGTTCAAATAAACTGTGAATAATCTGAACAATCGCTTTCGGCTCATCATCCGGTTCATATACCGTTCCGTATAAAACCAGGCCATCATAGTTTGATGTAATTTTAACGGTTTCTGACTTCATGGCAATTCCTCCTGTATATTAAGAATACCAAAAAAACACGTATTAGAAAAGATGAACCCTATGTTTTTGTGTATAATATAACAGGTGATAAAAAATGACAAAACGAATTACGGCAATCGTCGTGGAATACAATCCTTTCCACAACGGACATCGCTATCATATCGAAAAAGCCAGGGAACTGACCCGATGTGACGTATTGATTGCGATTATGTCAGGCAACTGGACACAACGCGGAGAGCCCGCCGTGTGCGACAAATGGGAACGTTCCCGCTTCGTACTGGATTACGGTGTGGATCTGGTTGTCGAACTACCTTTTCTTCACGCAACCCAATGTGCTACGGAGTTTGCGAATGCCGCAATCCGGATTGCTTCTTTGCTTGGCGCAACCGATCTTGTTTTCGGGTCGGAAATCAA
>JABUSI010000295.1 GCA_021442745.1 Erysipelotrichaceae bacterium
AAGGAAGATGATGTGCGTATCGTCATGCACTTGCATCCGGCACTGGCACCGTTTAAAGCTTGCATCCTGCCGTTATCCAAGAAGCAGTCCGACAAGGCAAGAGAAGTCTATGCGATGCTGGCAAAGGATTTTATGATTGAATACGATGAAGCCGGTTCTATCGGTAAGCGTTACCGCCGCCAGGATGCCATCGGTACTCCTTGGTGTGTAACAGTGGACTTCGATACGGAGACGGATGGCTGTGTAACCATAAGAAACCGTGACACGATGGAACAGCAGCGTGTCAAGATTGAAGACGTTAAGAAAGTAATCGAAGACTCCATGGTATTCTAAAAAGGAAAGGGGACACGTATATGGCCAGAGTGACGGACCGTCAGATTGAAGAAATCCGTAGTAAAGCACGGATTGAAGACGTGATTGGTCATTACGAAGAAGTACATCGTATCGGCTCCAGAAACTGGAAATGTATCTGTCCTTTTCATGATGACCATGACCCGTCCATGACGATTTCTCTCGATAAACAGATTTTCAAGTGTTTTGTCTGCGGTGCCGGGGGAAACGTATTCCAGTTTGTGATGAAAAAAGAGAATATAACGTTCGTGGAATCGGTATATAAAGTTGCCGAACAGATCGGATATCCGTTGGATCCGCCGGAAGAAAAAGTCGAACGCAGCGACCCCTACAGGAATCTGCACAAGGTTCTGGAAGAATCCGTACGGTTTTCTCAGTACCAGTTGCAAAGTGCGGAAGCTGCGGACAAGAAAAATTATCTTCTGAAGCGGGGAATGAGTGAGGAAGAAATACAGTATTACCAGATCGGGTATTTTCCAAGACAGTATCCGTTGCATGAGTTCTTACGGAAAAAAGGATATTCCGTAACGGACATGGTTGAAAGCAATGTGGTAAACGTGAACGAAACCGGGTTGCATGACGTGTTTTATGAACGGATTTCGATACCGATTCATGATGAATACGGACAACCGGTAGGGTTTACCGCAAGAACACTGGACCCGAATGACGATCGGAAGTACATTAACACAACCGGTACGGCAATCTATCAGAAGAGTTGTCTTGTATACAACTATCATCGGGCAAAAGAAGAAATCAACCGGGAAAAATGCGTAATCATTACCGAAGGACCGATGGATTTGTTTGCGTTTTCCCGCATCGGCATCAAAAACGTGGTGGCGACACTGGGAACCGCATGTACGAAGGAACAGGTTGCGTTGATCAAAAAACTGTGCAAAAAGGTGATTCTCGGTTATGACGGGGATACAGCCGGACAGAATGCCATTTACAAAGCCGGTAATCTGATGATGGATGCCGGACTGGAAGTACTTGTGCTGAACAATCCGACTGATCTGGATCCGGATGAAATCATTGCCCAAAAGGGAAAAGACGCTCTTAAGGCAATGGTCAATCAGCCGAAACTGTGGATTGAATTCGTATACCAGTATTTGTATAAGCGTACGGATCTGAAAAACTATTCCCAGAGACGTGATTTTGCGAGCATGATGAGTCTGGAAATCCAACGGACAAAAAACGCAACGGACAAAAGTATTTTCATGGATCGTCTGAGTATGGACACCGGTTTCCGGATTGATCAGTTGCAGTCCATGGCAATTCCGCAGTATAACCCGCAACCGGTGGAACATATTGTACAACAACCGAAAAAGAAGACCTTGGACGGCAGGTTGATTGCCGAATACCAGGTATTGTCTCAGGTGTTGCTTTCCCGACGGCAGTTTACAACGTTTCAGGACGAACTGGGCTTTCTGCCGACGGAACAGAATCAGAAGATTGTAGTGGCTCTGATGGAGTACTATCGTTCTCATGAGGCCGTGCAATTGGCTGATTTCCTGACGTATCTGAACGATGAGACGTTACAGGGGATTATAGTAGAACTGGAATCAATGGAATTGATTTCGTTTGAGATTAACGAAGATATATTAAAAGGGGCAATCAGAAGAATCAAACTCAGCCTGATTGACGAACGTATCCAGATGCTGAAAACAAGGATTACATCCACGCAGGATGAGGCGTTGAAGGCACAGTTAGGTCTGGAGTGCGTATCCCTGATGAAACAGAAACAACAGATATAAACTGCCTTTTTGAAAAACGTAAGCCCTGTCATCCAGGTTATGTGCTTTGCGAAGCAAGAACGAAAGAAAAAAACCGTACGGATTTCAGTGAATACGTCAGATAAAAAGCAGTACTCATAGAAAAGGAGAATGTGTATGGCATATAAAACTTTGGATGAATTGAAAGAAGAGTTTAAAGAAAAATACGCCAGCGAAGGCAAATTGTTACAGTCAGAAGTTATGGAAGCATTGGATCAGTATGATTTGACCGATGTGGATATGGATGAAATTCATCAATGGTTTCTGGCAGAAGACATCCATTTGGATGACGAACAGGAAGATGAGGAGTTCGTACCGAATATGGATGATGTAACTGATGAAGAAGACGTGGACTTCGCGGATGAAATGATGGATGACGTCGATGGGGAAGAAGAAAAACGTGATTTGGACCTGAGTATGTTCCAGTCAAGTTATACGGATATTCCGTCAGTTAAAATCAACGATCCGGTAAAAATGTACCTGAAGGAAATCGGCCGGGTTCCTTTGCTGAAACCGGAAGACGAACCGGAAATTGCCAGAAGAATCCAGGCAGGGGACGAAGAAGCAAAGAATATCCTGATCAGTTCGAATCTGCGTCTGGTAGTATCCATTGCAAAGAAATACGTAGGTCGCGGTCTATTGTTTCTTGATTTAATTCAGGAAGGTAATATGGGTCTGGTAAAAGCCGTTGAAAAGTTTGATTACACCAAAGGATTTAAATTTTCTACGTATGCAACGTGGTGGATTCGTCAGGCAATTACGCGTGCCATTGCCGACCAGGCAAGAACCATTCGTATTCCGGTTCATATGGTCGAGACCATCAACAAGCTGGTGCGCAT
>JABUSI010000292.1 GCA_021442745.1 Erysipelotrichaceae bacterium
TGTTTCGGTTCTTTTTTATAATATGACGGTAATTCACACAAATTGCGAAATGGTGTACCAACCGCATCTGAAAGCGTTTACCTTTTCCGGCCATCTTCCTATAATACAGCCATAAAGAGCTCTTACTACATTTTCAAAAAAGGAGATACACATGGCAAAAATCAATTATAACGAATCCGCTAAACAGATTGTGGATCTGGTCGGCGGAAAAGATAACATTGCAGGTCTGACACACTGCATTACCCGTATCCGTTTTACGTTAAAAGACGAAAGTATCGCGAAAACAGAAGAAATCAACGCCGTACAAGGTGTTATGAAAGTCATTCAGGCCGGCGGACAATATCAGGTTGTCATCGGACCGGCCGTTGAAAAAATGTATGACGAAGTCGTTTTGTTTGTCGGCAAAGACGTTGCCGATACCCCAAGCAAAGAGGAAAGCAAGAAATTAACCGATAAACTTATGAAACTGATCAGCGGTATCATGATGCCGGTTATGCCGGGATTGATCGGCTGCGGCCTTGTTATGTGCTTATACAACGTTTTAAGTTTATTCGGCTTGGTAAGCCAGACCGAAGGAATCGGTTTCCTATTATACGCAATGGGACAAGCCGCTCTGTATTTCTTCCCGATTATCGTCGGTGGTTCCGCTGCCAGATATTTCGGCATTTCATCCTATCTCGGTAACGCCATCGGCGCATGCATGATTTATCCTACCATCACAACTGCTGCCGGTGCCGGTGAATCCATCACGTTATTCGGTATGTTACCGTTCGCGTTCAAGGATTACACATCTACTGTATTCCCGGTTATCGTTGCCGTATGGTTCGCATCCGTAGTCAACAAGTTTTTGAAGAAATACATCCCGGAAATGTTCCAGTTCTCCCTGGTACCGATGATTACCGTGCTGGTTTCCGTTCCGGTTGCGTTAGTAGTTATCGGACCGGTTGTCAATACCGTCAGTTCCGCATTATCCGGTGTGGTATTGTCCGTCTATAATCTGAGTCCGGTTGTATGCGGTGCCATCTTAGGTGCTACCTGGCTGTTGTTTGTTGTTCCATTGGGATTACACTGGGGATTCATTGCCATCTTCATGAACAACTTATTCACATTAGGTTATGAACCGATTATGGGCTTGCTGTGCGGTATCTGCACCATTTCCGGTGTCTTATTCGCCTATGGTTTAAAGGTAAAGGATCCGGAAGAACGTTCCCTGGCATTCTCTACCGCCATCACCAACATCTTCGGTATTTCCGAACCGGGTCTGTACGGTATTATCCTGCAACACAAAGAACTGATTATTACCTCTATGATCGGTGGAGCCGTAGGCGGTATCATCCCGGCCGTATGTAAGACAGCCGTATACTCCTTCGGCGGTGCATCCGGAATCTTCGGTTTACCGATGTATATCGACCCGACAGGTCTTACCCACAGTTTCTTAGGTGCCGTATTAGCTAACATCATCGGCTTTGCGGTTTGCTTCGTCGCAACCTACTTATGGAAAATCGATACCGATAAATAAACGATTATGAACAATCTGCACTTCTTTTCCAGACAAATGGATTCGGGTGTATATTTGATTTCCGCAAAAGAATGGATTCAGGAAAAATCAACCGTAAACTGCTGGTTGATTACAGGAGACACCAAAGCTCTGTTACTGGATGCCGGAATGCCATGTAAGGGATTGAAGGATTACGTTCAATCCCTTATTGGCTCTTTACCCCTCATGCTTGCCCTGACACACGGTCATTTCGACCATGCCGGTGCCATTGACGAATTTGTCGAATTATGGATGCACGAAGACGATACCGAACTTTTAAACGGGAAAAACGGACTACCCGCCTCCCCGTTTCACGGCATGATTCATACGTTAGACGAAAACGATGTCATCGACCTGGGAAACCGGTCGATTCAAGTATGGCGCATTCAGGGGCACACCAAAGGAAGTCTGGTATTTCTGGACACAAAGACACACATTCTGTTTTCCGGAGATTCCGTAGCCAGAAGAGGATTCTTTACCGAACCGCATACACTTCCCTTATCCGTATACTTTGATGATTTATTAAAAATTGAAGCTCTGGATTTCGACAAAGTGGCATCCTGCCACGATTCCTTTTTCTTAGACAAAACACAGATTTCTTATTTCATCCGGGAATGCATTACAGGGATCGAACATCCGGATGGGCACTGGAACATGGGAACTGATTCGTATCTTTCCATTCACCGGGGAGTCAACGTCAACGATCCGAAATACTTGTCCATTTCCATTTTGGAAACAAATACAGAAGAGATAAAAAAAGACGTTCAGTCGTGGATTGAACGCCATCCGGACTATCTTTCGTATCATACTCTCACGGATTCCGTTACCTTTTCCGATCTGGAAACCTGGAACGAAACAAAAGAGTTCGCCCGCAAACTGTTTGCCTGCCGCGATACCACCTGGGCACATTTCCGGAACGCACCCGTAAACAACGACATATTCGGTTATTTCTACAACCGGATCCGGAACAACCAACGCCTATATTATTCTTTCTATACACCGGAAGAAACAAGCGAAGATCCTTCCAAAAAGGAAACAGGATTCTTCTTTTCACCAACGGACAAAGAAAACGCACCGTTTGTCCTGTTAATTCCCGGCGGAGGATACCAGAGCGTCTGTACATTCTTCGAATCCTTCTCCGTTACGAAACAATTAAACGATGCCGGATACCACGTATTCAGTCTGATCTACCGCGTACGCGAAACCAACCTGATGCCAAAACCGTTAAACGACGCCAAAGCCGCCATAAACTATATTCTCAACAACAGGAACTATTTCAAAGTGAACGACCGGTATGCCGTAATCGGATTCAGTGCCGGTGCCCACATTGCCGGTTTACTGTCCGCCACTACTTTTCAAATCCAACCCGTCTTACCGAAGGCCGTCATTCT
>JABUSI010000227.1 GCA_021442745.1 Erysipelotrichaceae bacterium
AACTCTCAACCGTACATGTCATCTATTATCTTAGGTGCTGCATTGGGTATGGAACAGGAATTGGGTACGGAAGGTGCGGATGCCATCCAGAACTTCAAGGTAGGTCTGATGGGCCCTACAGCCGGTATCGGTGACTCCATTTTCTGGATCATCCTGCCTGCAATCTTTACACCGATCGCTGCAGCATCCGCTTACGATGGAAGCTATGTCGGTCTGGTAATCTACACATTGTATGAAATTATTCTGGCAATCTTCCGTTTCCGTTTCTTCGGATGGGGCTTTGAATTAGGCGGAAGCATCATCACGAAGTTCAGAAAACAGATTTCCGTATTGACAGACGCTGCATCCGTATTGGGTCTGACCGTATTGGGTGCCATGATTCCTTCTACCGTTACCGTAACCTGCCCGTTGGAATTCACATTCTCAACCGGTTCCGTTGTTAACATTCAGGGATTGCTGAACAGTATCTGCCCGAATATCCTGCCATTGGGTATCGTTATGGCATGTGCTGCAATCCTTGGTAAGAAGAAAGTCAGCATGACGTCACTGGTACTTGTTGTATTGGTGGTTTCCGTCATCGGTGCTTCTCTGAATATCTTAGGATAAAACATACTGTAAAGTGCCGGGGTTTGTTTCCCAAATGCCGGCACTTTTTTCCATAAGGAGGGCTTATGAGAGATTTATTTGCGATCATCGGTCTGTCGTCCGGAATCCGGAAGACGGCAAAACAGAAGTCAAAGTTTTTGTATACCATTTCCGAACCGTTTCAACGGTCCGGGCGGGAAATCAAAACGACACAGGAAGATCTGGGAATCGGAACGAGTGTATTGCTGTGGATCGGTAACGAACAAAGCGCAACGCGGATTGTGTGTGCCAACTACGATACGGGTTCGCTGATGCTGGCTCCGGGTTTTCAATATTCCGTGATGAATCAGTCCAACAACGAATCGTACGAAAAGAAAAACAGTGTCATCGGGATTGTGCTGGCTGTCTTGTTTTTTGCGGTCATCGTGCTGATTTCTTTTCGGTTTATGACCTATCCGCTGATACTGAAAATCGTAGTTGGGATAGCGGATGCTCTTCTTTTATGGTTTACCTATGGCTTCACGAGAGGTGTTGTCAATCCTGTAAACTTTAACAATAACTCTGGTGGTGTCATTCTGGCATTGAAATGTGCTGCCGATTTCAGAAACAACAATAAAAATGCCTTTGTGTTTACGGACAATGATGCGGTGGGGGATCTGGGAATTCAGCAGATGCTCCTGACGCTGGGTGATAAAAAAGAGGATAAGACGTATCTGGTATTGAAAGCCGTTGCCAGCGGTAAAGACGTCTTTGTGATCTGTACCGAAGAAGCGGAAAAGGAAGCGGATCTGTTGATCAAAGGTGCTTCCGTACCGATGCAGAAGGTAGTATTGAATGCAGTACAGAAACAGAATTCGGTACTGGCAAGAATCCGTAAGGGTATGGTTCTGACATGCGGTACGATGGAAGACGGTATCGTGTATGCGGAAAACGTCCGTACCAAGAAGGACGAATCGGTCGATATGGACCGGATGAATGCCTTGTATCAGGCAATAAAAACATATCTGAGTAAATAAGTGAGTGAGGTGGGAATATGAAATTAGCTTCGAAAACAATCGTCGTTACGCCAATACGGGCTTGTATGCAGGCGGGTTACGTCCAACGGACCCATGAATTTACGTCGGTTCATGACGATATGAAGGCGACCGTTTTTGTGATGGAGATTCAGGGAAAAACGGTAGTCTGGATCGGTACGGATTTTATCGGTACGAGTGTGGAACTGAATAACCGGATTCAGAAGAATTGTGCCGCTCGCGGAGTGGTCATCGATCACTACATTTTCGGTGCTTCTCATAACCACAGTGCAGCGAACATCAATACCAACGGCAACAAGATGTTCGGGGAAGCGGACCCGGAATACATTGACTTGCTGGAGGAACGGTTTGCGGATACGATTGTCGAACTGGCAGGTAAAACAGAAGACATTACCTCCGTCAAATATCAGAACGTGGATATCGACGGTTTGTATTCCAACCGCAACGATGCAAACAAATTAGCGGATAAGAAAGTACATTTACTGGGATTCTATAAGGAAGATACGATGGTGGCGTTGTATGTGACGCTGTCGATGCATAATACCGTACTGGGACCTCTGAATTATGCGATTACCGGAGAAACGTTCGGATATCTGCGTAACAAATTAGAGAAAGAATACAACTGTACCGTATTGATGGCCCAGGGTACAGCCGGGGATATGGGAAACCGGCAATACCGTACCGGTCAGGAATTCAAGGATATGGAAAAACTGGGAGAAAACCTGTTTGAACAGATTATGCGGAAACAATGGGGATGGGAAGATATCGATATGGATGCCATTTCCCACAAGCATATCGTATACAACTGTGATTTCTATCTGGATGCCCAGGCGTATCAGGCAAAGATTGCGGACTTTGAAGAACGTCTGACGCATACCGACGATTTAACCGAACGGAAAGTGTTGTTGTCCGGTATCAAGGGATTTGAGCGGAAACTGGAAATGGGCAACGGCAACAAGCACATTGAAATGCCGGCGGAAATCTATACGATGAACGATGTGCAGATTGTGTGCATTCCGGGGGAACTGGGTTCTTACTTAGGCTTGTTAATCAAACGTGGCAGCAGCCGTAAAGTACCTCTGGTATGGGGATATACCGGGGCATGCGATCTGGGTTATATCGTGGATAAGGATGCGTATCATATGATGTGTCAGGAAACGAATACGACCGTCTATCCGGAAGGAGAACCGGAACAATACGCGGGATATATTGTTTCGCAATTAGATTAGGGGGAAACGAATATGATTCATACTGTGACGCTGAATCCTTCCTTGGATTACATGATTTCCGTACAACGGTTTTGTGT
>JABUSI010000008.1 GCA_021442745.1 Erysipelotrichaceae bacterium
ATAGAGAATACACCGGTAATACCTGCAGACAATGCAACCTGACGGATTTCTTCGTTCTTTGTCTTCAAAGCAACACCTAATGCAGCACCAGCCTGAGCCCAGTTAGAAGGACCCGTAACCGCATTGATAGTGTTTCTTCCATACATTGCGATGTTTACTTGTCCTAAAGGAACGATACCCCAGTGCAAACCGAATACTACCAATACCTGCCAAGCACCACCAAGTACGAAACCGCACAATACCGGGCTTAAGTTGTAGATTGCGGTGTAACCTGCACCCAATGCAGATTGCAAACCGTTGGTAACAGGACCGATGACTAAGAACATTACAGGAACCGTAATAACGAGTGACAATAACGGAGTCAGAATGTTACGGCATACTGCAGGAATCTTCTTGCATAACTTTTCAACATAAGACATGAACCATACCGTTACGATCATCGGGATAACACCGGAACCGTAACCTTGAGCCGGGAACAATACCTTCATACCGAACAAGGTCATACCTGCTTCGGATTGAACAGCACCCTGAACACTGGAAGCAACCATTGTCAGCGCAACAGCAACGGCAACCATCGGGTTCACGTTAAATCTCTTAGCGGATGTATAAGCCAGATAAACCGGTAAGAATGAGTAAACAGCGTTGTATGCAGCGTTCAATACGATGTACAATCCGCCGTTCGGATCCATACCGAAGTATGTCTGACCCAGCATCAGCAATGCACGGACCATACCGGCACCGATCAAAGCCGGCAATACCGGAGTGAAGATAGAAGTAACGATATCGATGATACCATCAACCAGCTTACCCTTCACTTTCAGGTCTTCTTTTTCGACAACGTCTACAGCCTTACCTGTAACACCTGTCTGAGCAACCACTTCATCGAATACGCCGTTTACTTCGTTTCCGATGATAACCTGGAATTGTCCGCCGCTAACCATAGCGTTTACAACACCCTTAACTTTTGCAACTTCATCTTTGTTTGCCTTTGTTTCATCAACCAGTTTGAAACGCAGACGTGTAGCACAGTGTGTCAAAGAAGCGATGTTTTCTTTTCCACCGATCTTTTCTACGATTTCACTGGCAACTGTTTTGTAATCCATAGAATTTCTCCTCCCTTTAATTTTATGGCCGCTTACGTTACGTAAACGTTTAACTAAACATAGTGTATACCTCGTTATTTCCCTTGTCAACAAAAAAGTTAAACGTTTACGTAAAATTTTTTCTATGGTATACTATACATAACGACGGGAGGTGAACGCATGGCAGAAAATATTACATCCATCAAGGATATTGCCCGGCTGTCCGGGGTCAGTATCGCAACGGTATCCCGTATTCTGAACAAAAAAGGCGGATACTCCAAGGAAACGGAACAAAAGATCCTTTCCCTTTGCGAACAATACAATTTCACCCTGAACCAGTCTGCGCAATCCTTAAAGATCAAGAAGACGAATACCATCGGTCTGATTCTGCCGAATATCCAGAACCCTTTCTATGCCTTAATGGCATCGTATGTGGAAAACGAATTGTCCGCACTGGGATATTCCACTTTAATCTGTGACGCGTTCAACCAGACCGAAAAAGAAAAGGTTTGTTTTGCGACCTTGATTGCCAAAGGTGTGGACGGCATTCTCTGTGCGTCCGGCCTTCCGTATATTGACGATACCATTATCACCAAGGAAATTCCGGTTGTTCTCATTGACCGTCATCCGGACAACGATTTCGGATTTCCGGTCGTCATGAACAACGAACTGGAATCCTCCGAATCGGCAACTTCTTATCTGATAGAAGAAGGATGCCGGAACATCCTGTTAATTAACGGGTTCTCCAACCAATATAAAAAGCTGGCCCGCATTGACGGGTATGTCTGTGCTTTGTACAAGCATGACATTCCGTTTCAGGAACACTACATTCTCCGTCGTCCGGGAAAACAACCGTCTCACATCGAAATTGAAGTTCTTCTGAATCAGTTTTTGGAAGAAGGACATCCGGTAGACGGCATCCTGGCCACTTCCGAACGTTCGGCACTCGGGGCATTACAGGCGCTTCGTTCCCGGAACATCCGGATTCCGGAAGACGTCAAGATTGTTTCCTACGACAATACCATCTGTTCCATCTTAACCAGCCCGACGTTATCTTCCCTGGAACGTCATCCGGATCTGGTTGCCAAAGAAGCCTGCCGGATGTTAACAGAAATGATTGACGGTACCGACCACAGAAACGAAGCCGTTTATATACCGACGGATTTAATCAGAAGACAATCTTCTGCTAAAAAATAGAAAGGACACAACTTATGTCAAAAAGATTTCCAGAAGGATTTTTATGGGGCGGAGCAACCGCTGCCAACCAATGTGAAGGAGCCTACGATGCCGACGGCAAAGGACTGTCTACGGTAGACGTCGTTCCTTACGGACCGGACCGTATGCCGGTAAACCGCGGTCAGATGAGAATGCTGGAGTGTGACGACAAGCACATGTATCCGGCACACGAAGCCATCGACATGTATCACCACTACAAGGAAGACATCGCTCTGTTTGCGGAAATGGGGTTCAAAGTATACCGGTTCTCCATTGCCTGGACACGGATTCTTCCAAACGGCGATGACGACGTACCGAACGAAGCCGGTTTAGCATTCTATGAATCCTTAATCGACGAATGCTTAAAGCACAACATTGAACCGCTGATTACCATCTGTCACTTCGACACCCCGATTGCGTTAATCAAAAAGTACGGCGGATGGAAAAACCGTCAGATGATCGATGCTTACATCAAATACTGCACCGCCATCTTCAACCGCTACAAAGGCAAAGTCAAATACTGGTTAACCTTCAACGAAATCAACATGCTGTTACATATGCCGTTTATGGGTGCCGGCATCCTGTTTGACGAAGGCGAAGACAAGGATCAGGTATCCTA
>JABUSI010000168.1 GCA_021442745.1 Erysipelotrichaceae bacterium
TCTTCGGTGAAGATCCGGGAAGAATTTCTGGCAGCCGGGGGAAAGTAATATGAAAATAGCAGTCACGGGTGCAACCGGCTACATTGCGTCATTGGTTATGTCCATGAATCCGCAGATCGAATGGGTTCCGGTAGGACGGAAAGACCTGGATCTGAGTAACCCGGAAGCGGTATATGATTATTTTACGAAACTGGACTTTGATGCCGTATTCCATTGTGCCGCTATGGCCCAGACGGCCGATTGCGAAAACTATCCGGAACTGACCCATCGGATTAATGTGGAATCCGCCATTGAAATCGGGAAAGTCTGCAAAGAAAAGAATGCCCGGTTCGTATTTATCAGTACGGAACAGGTATTCAACGGTGTGAGCGAACACGGACCGTTTGCGGAAGACCATCCGGTATGTTCCGTTACGAAATACGGCAATCATAAAGTGGAATGTGAACAATGGATTAACGAAAATCTGGACAATTTCCTGATTCTTCGCTTTTCATGGATGTTAGGTATGGGTATGCCGGGGGTAAGGGTATCTCCGAATATCATTAAAAACGTCATGAATGCGATGCTGTATCAGAAACCGACGAAGTTTACCGTCAATGAAATGCGCGGTATGACGTATGCGAAGCATCTGGGTGCACAATTCGGAAAGATGATGGAACTGCCTTCCGGGACGTATCACGTTACCAACGTCAACCGGAACAATACGTACGAATCCGCAAAAATTGTTGCCGGCAAACTGGGATTTACTCCGGAACAGACGGATGCGTACATTCTGCCGGATACCGATCGCTATGCGGACCGGTTCCGCGATTACACGATGGACAATTCGAAACTGGCATCGTACGGCATTACGTTCGGAACGTTTGAAGAAGACGTGGACGAATGCCTTCGCGATTTCGGGTGGATGAAATAAATCAGAACGGGAGAAATTCCGTTCTTTTTACGGAAATCGCTTGCAAAAAAATAAGAAACTGATAATATAATAAATGAAGGCAGGTGTTTCGAGTGTTTACGTGGTTAAAAGGAAACGCATATACCATGATGGCAACCTTGACGGAAACCAATATTACTCTGAATTCCATTGCGATGACGTGTTTTGAAAACGTACGGTGGGTAATGGTAGGAGTAAACGAGGAATCGAAGCAGGTGGCAATCAAACCGGTTTCCAAACGGGAAGTGGATTTACAGCTGGTACCGAAGGAACAGCTGCAGAAAATCTCGATTGGCAAGGGATATGCAAGAATTACGAATAAAAGTATTATGAGTGAAATTCAGAGAGTGGCACAGAAGCCACTGGTGTCTGCCAAATGCGGATGTGAGTTTGATGAAAACGAAGGATATCTCATTCTGCATCTGGAAGATTTAGCGTGAGGTAATCCATATGATTTGGGGTATTGTAGGAATTGCGGCATTCATTATCGAATGGGTGACCGTAGGAAATTTAATCAGTATTTGGTTTTGCGCCGGAGCCTTTGCGGCCTGGATTGCGATGATGTGCAAGGCGGCAATGTGGTTACAGGTAACGATATTTGTGGTAATATCAATCTGCGCCATGCTGATTGTCAGACCGCTGGCAGCGAAGTATCTTCGCGGTAATATCGTAGCGACCAACCAGGACCGGGTGATCGGGGAAAAGGTTGTCGTAACCAAGGATATTACACCGACTTCCTGGGGTGAAGTGAAAGCGAACGGAGCCATCTGGAGCGCAAAGGAAGTCAATGACGAGCCGGTAAGTGCCGGGGAATTCGTCAGAGTCACGGCGATTGAAGGCGCAAAATTATTAGTAAAGAAACTAAACGCATAAGGAGGTAATAGAAATGTTTAACCCATTGAAATTTATTATGATTGCGGTAGTTGTGTTGATTGTGATTGTGGTACTGGCGTATATCGTACGGATTGTACCGCAGGCAGAAGCTTATGTTGTGGAACGTCTGGGTGCTTACCATGCAACATGGGGAACGGGATTGCATATCGTATTCCCGATCATTGACCGGGTTGCCAACCGGGTCACCTTAAAGGAAATCGTTAAGGATTTCGCACCGCAGCCGGTAATTACCAAGGATAACGTTACGATGCAGATTGATACCGTCGTATACTTCTCCATTACCGATCCGAAATTGTACACATACGGTGTTGTAGGACCGATCACAGCGATTGAAAACCTGACCGCTACGACATTGCGTAACATCATCGGGGAACTGGAACTGGATGAAACATTAACGTCACGTGACGTTATCAACACCAAGATGAGAGCGATTCTGGATGAAGCAACCGACCCTTGGGGTATCAAAGTAACCCGTGTGGAAGTCAAGAACATCATTCCTCCTCGTGATATTCAGGAAGCGATGGAAAAGCAGATGCGTGCCGAACGGGAACGCCGGGAATCCATTCTTCGTGCCGAAGGGGAAAAGAGAAGTGCTATTCTTCAGGCTGAAGGGGAAAAGGAATCCATGTTGTTACGGGCTACCGCAAAACGCGATGCGATGATTGCGGAAGCAGAAGGGGAAGCGCAGGCTATGGAACGTCGCTATGCTGCGCAGGCAAGAGGTATCCAGATGATCAAGGACGCCGATCCTTCCAAGGAATATCTGTCATTACGCAGTCTGGAAACCTATGAAAAGATGGCCGACGGCAATGCGACAAAGATCATCGTTCCGTCCGACATCCAGAACCTGGCCAACACGTTAACCGTTGCCAAGGAACTGGTAGGCAAGAAGTAATCAGTAAGAGAAGGGTAAAACCTTCTCTTTTTCGTGTATAATGGTTTCGAGGTGATTTGTATGTCAAAGAAAATATCCATGAACTCACCGGTTGTACTGTGGTTCGTGTTTCTGTGCGGTATCGCATTGCTTTTGGAAGTGTTTGTGCCTTGGACAACCTATTCGTTCTTTACGGTATACCGCAGTTCTCTG
>JABUSI010000287.1 GCA_021442745.1 Erysipelotrichaceae bacterium
TTGCGGTTCTCTACAGGAGTCGTAAGTTCGAAAGAATTCCCGCAGAAGGGGTTCCATGAACTGGCAAATATGGCAGATTTACGAATGTATGAAGAGAAGAAGAAGTTCTATCGTTCGCATAAGAAAATGGACAGAAGATTGGTCAGTGATACGGAAGGAACAGAGTAAAACCTGTTCCTTTTTTACAGGGAATTTATGGAGATGCAAAAGAAAAGCGCCGGGTGGCGCTTTTTGAATGTGTATCGGATTGTGTGTTTATTTGTCAGGATAGTTTACGCGTTCGGTTTCATAAACCTGGTTGGCGGCATCGGTAATGATACCGCAGAAGCGGAATTCTTCGTTATCGAACGTTGTCTGAGCGGCTTGTAAACCGTTCTTGTCAATCAGTACCGGTAAGTGTCCCATTGCGGTTCTGATGTAGGTTCCGTCTTCGTCATACCAGTCATAAGTGAAGGTAACCAGACAGCCCGGTTTAAACGGATTGTATCCTTTTGCGGTGGATGTTTCTTCATCTTCTACAGTACGGTAGCCAAGAACGCTGGTTTCCACGGTACCGTCATTTCGGAACGTTCTTTCCACGTAAATGGTAATCGGTGTCACAAAGTTATATACGGCGGATACGGTGGATAAGTATGTGGACGTATCAGCGTTTGTCTGTTCACTGACTGTCTTTGTGGCAACCGGAATACCGTTGATGGTTAACCAGCTGCCATCAAAGGTGAATCCGTAGTTTTCACCGTCATAGTAATCGTAATGACTGTCGGTACCTAAATCGGCATAGCGGTTGTTTACTTTCATCCAGAGATCCAGTTCAGCGTCTACAACGTAGTTTTCCTGTTCCGTTGATAATACGACCTGATACTTGTCGTCGGTTTGAAGAAGTGTCGGAGTCGGTGTACCGGTAATCAGTTTGTAGTCTTCATATCCTTTGACAAACCATTCGGAAGAACTGAAGTCGTCTGCGGTGTGGTTTGCGAGAATGGAAACGATAATGTTGCAGACTTCCGTTTGTCTCGGTATTTCCATGGCAACCAGCGATGGATACAACATATCGTAGTAACCGACGGAACGATACGGAAGATAGACGGAAATACCGTTGATGTGTTCTGCACTGTCGGCATTCCGTAAAACGACTGCGTTCTGTGCCAGGGTAAGCAAGGTATTCTTATCGGCTTGTTCCATATCGCAGTTATTGATAAAGTCGATTAAGTCGATGTGGTCGGTCGCTCCGAAGTGATAGGCTTCTCCGTTCGCTTTTAAGAATGCCAGCATCGCATCCTTATCGAGGGTAAATACATCCATATTCTTCTGGATCCAACCGTACAGAGCATCGCAAAGTGCCGGTATTCTCCGTGTTTCAATCAGAGAAAGGGTTGTGGAAGCGTTGCTGCTTCCTTCGGTACTTTCTGCTAAATACTGGTCATAACAGCTGCACATCATCTGTGCGAAATCGATGGTGGAAAGAGTCGGGTCTTTGGCGAGCTGCCCGAACGGCAAGGTGTAGTATTGTCCTAAACCGGGTTCTGTTTCTTCACTGCCTAAAAGATAATCCGTATACGGTTCCAGGCAGTAGGCAACTTCCAGTGTCTGCATCAGGCAGGCATCAAAGTCAATGAGGTCAAATCTGGAGTTGGAGTTCTTCAGGGATGTGGCAATGTCGGCAACGGATAGAATACCGATACCGGTAGCAGGGTCATTCAGTTCATCCAGACCATATCCCATGACGCCTCCGCCGTGATTCCACAACACCAGCATTTTTCTGTCTGCCGGGTAATTCGTATTTGCCCAGGTTAGGAAGTCTTCCAGGGTGGACTGTTCGGACATACAGGTCTTGTCGTCCAGTTTCTGAACGAGCGTGACTTCACCGTTTTTAATCTCGTAACGACCGATGGTGTTGTAACTGAATCCTTCGGTAAACCAGCGACGGCTTCCTCCGGCCTGAATAACAAATTTCAGACTGTCGCCCTGTTTGGTTGCCTCAATGATTTCCGACAGATTGTAGGAGGCTAATCCCATGGAATCTTCCAGGTCGGAACCGATGAAATAACAATATACCACGGTTTCTTTGACGTCGGATTTATCCGCAAAATACAAATCACGCATTTCGGTCTGAATACCGTCATTCTTTGCCGGATAAATGACTTCATGTGTACCGTCCGCATATTCGCTCCGGCTGCTTAAAAAAGCTTCAATGGACATTCTGATAAAGAATCCCGGCTGATGTTCGGTTAAACTGATATAACCGCAATAGCCGATGGATCCGAGGAAAATGACAACCGTGGTTAACGTAGCGACAACTTTTTCGAACCGGCTGCGGTGGGTTTTGATGTATTGCCGCAGTTCTTTTCCTTTCAGGGAAATGCGCTCTTCGTCAAACCGGTCTTTTGAAAAAGCCAGGATTAACAGGAAAACCGGATTCAACAGCAGCAAACCGGCAAGATAACCGACATCGTGTCCGAATCCGAAAGAGATTCTTTTGTACATATACACAATGATGTACAGAATACTCAGTACCACAACCAGCAGCAATACTTTCTCGTAATACGAAGGAATCAGCGGATGGGTACCGGTATAGCCGTTAAAAACCAGTACACCGGTGATGATTGTGGCAATACCTGCCAGGAAAATGAAATGCCAGGTTCTTTCGCATTTCTTATAGACGGCATATTCACCGGCAACAGGAATCAGTGCCAGCCATGGTTTGATTCCCATCTTCTTAAACACGAAGAAGCGGCCGATTATACCAAGTAAAAAAGCAAGGATGACGACAATGGAAAGTATATCGTCAATGCTCATAAAATAATACAGCATACATATTCTCCTTTATTATTTTCATTTCGTTTAATTATATAACAAACGCAATCAATAATAAATGAAAAATACCGGTATAAAACGGTTTATCGGTTT
>JABUSI010000252.1 GCA_021442745.1 Erysipelotrichaceae bacterium
GTGGAGCCCTTCGACTTCGCTGGCACCGTGCAAAAACAGATAAATACCGTCCAGTTCGTGCAGGTGGGCTTTTACCGCATTGACGAAGCAGGATTCGATGTAGTCAAACGCGTTTTTTGTGACAACACCGTGTCCGCCGGCATCGGCATAGATGGACGGAACGATTTCGATTCCGGCTGCATCGTAAATGTCTTTGACACCCATTTTGCGGATCAGGTCGTCGCCGAACGCAATGTCGTAGTTGGCAATGGTTGCCTGTACGGGAACGTTGGCGTTGGATTCTGTCACAAAGGTACCGATTAATACTTTCATAGTGTTTTCCTCCTTAGATGTTATCGATCGGGAACATCGGCCGCATAATTAATTTAAACGGAAGACGGGCGGTATCCTGTAAGGTTGCCCCGTCGGTTAAACTCATGATACACAGTTTTCCTTTCGCTTTCAGTTCCGGGAAAATGTATCCCTGCTTGACAACGATGATATCGTAATCGTCCCAGTTGACGCCGGCTTCTTCGTACTGATGCTGTTCGCATAAGGTGTAGGCGCGGTCGGCAACGATGACGTAAACATTCGTATTCCGGATATGAACGGTTACGGTGTGCGCAAAGACCTTGTTGTGGTCAAACATCATAAAGCCTTTGATGCCACCACTGGCGATAACTTCCACCGGTACGTGTACGGTTTGGGACAATTCGTCATATCCCATACCTAAATCCAGTTCGAGTATATCGCCGATGGCGTGGGAGGATAATACTTTATAGGCGCGCGGATCGCAGATGGAGGCGAACAATACCTTTTTCTGTAAATCTTCAACAGCTAAAAACTGACGCAATACGTAGGTGTTCCAGCCGGTGGCACCGGAGGTGGAATTGTCGCCGGAATCGGTAATGAAGACCGGTTTTCCGTCGAAGGCAAGAGCTTCTTTTACGGCCGTTTCCGGCTGGGTTGTATAGCCGGTGTAGTGGAATTCATGGCGACGGTCCCAGACAAATTTTGCCAGTTCCTCGACCTTCTGTTCGCAATAATCCTGATCGGCTTCCGTCTTGGGAACAACGACAACGGAACAACCGGCTTCCGGGCAGTCATGACGTAAATAGCCGACGTGCCAGGAGGCGGAACGGACTCTAGGATCCTTTTCCATTTCGTCCATATAGTGATTGAAGGTTACCACCGGTTCGTCGGCGGAAACGGATTGTTCCCCGCCTAAAATCAACGGTAATTTACGATAGCACGGATGAATGTTCTGACGGTTGTTCATTAAGTCAATCAGTTCTTCGGCAACCCGGATATCGGAGGCAATGGCATCGGTATGCGGGCTTTCGCGATAGGAACGGATCAGCTGGGTCTGGCTGACGTACTCTTCGGTCATGTTGCCGTGCGGGTCGCAGACAACACAGACCGGTACGTAAGGACCGATCAGTTCCCGGATTTTCTTCAGTAAGTAATGATCGCCGGAGCCGATTTCTTCCACATAGGATGCACCGTGGAATTCCAGAAAGACACCGTCGATTTCGTGTAAATGTTCCCGGATAACCCGCAGGATTTTCGCTTCGATGTAATCAAAGACTTCCTTTGCGATGACACCGGCGGAACCACTGGTTGCCATTAGGGCAGGAATCATTTCCACACCGGCATTTTCGAATACTTCACGGATGTGCATATCGTCAATGCACTTTTCCCCGTAGGACAGATTCATGTCGTCAAACTGGCATAATTTCGGGATACCGCTGTTCGCTTCATTGGTAAAATGTGCTAATAAAACCTTCATGATTGTGTTCTCCTCTTCTTTAAATTTATTATAGACAACTCAGGTGTAAGTTAGTTTCAAACAAAAAAACGCACAAGGAGTGCGTCAGGAAACAAACTTCATAAACAGGGAAATCATTAACGGCAGCACGGAAACGACGTAGGCTGCCCGTAAAGACTGGATCAGGGCGATTTTGGTTAAGTCGGCACCCAAATCTGCCGCAATCAGTGTCATATCGGTTGCTCCGCCGGGTGCGGAAGCGAATAAGGCGGATTTCAGATCGAGCAGGTTCTTTTTTTTGCAGTACATGCTGAAGAAAAAATTAATGAGAAAGTAACTCAGTAACAGAATGGCTGCCGGAACCAACGTTGTGGAAAGGGAAGAGAACGTTTCGGCTTTGATGGAACAGCCGACAACCGAACCGGCTAAAATCTGGGCAATGAGTTTTTCCGTTTTGGTGACGATGCAGCTGCCGGTGGTGATGTTG
The DNA here is from genome assembly GCA_021442745.1 of Erysipelotrichaceae bacterium. Taxonomy (GTDB): domain Bacteria; phylum Bacillota_I; class Bacilli_A; order Erysipelotrichales; family Erysipelotrichaceae; genus RGIG4607. The sequence goes on from JABUSI010000252.1 coordinate 2,235, forward strand.
AGTCCCATGATCACAAACATCGGAACCATCATGGAGGCAGCCGGGATTTTTGACCACAGTCCGACGTATCCGAAAATCATCGAAACAATCAGGGTAAAAATGAACTTCTGTGTTTTGGTGTGAATCAACGTATTCAGAAAACTTTTTTGATTCTCATTTTCCAAAACAAGGCGGTCGTCTTCTTCGGCAGCACCTTCGTTTCTGGTCAGCCAGGTAATCCAGTACGGGAATGCCAGTAAAACAACAACCAGACGTACGGTCTGTAACATGGCTACCATGGAAGCGTCGGCATTCATATCCATCGCTACGATACTCATATCGGTAACACCGCCGGCAACACAGCTGATTAAGGCAGTCAGCCAGTCGATACCGGAAACGAAATGAATCACGGCACCGGTGACAAACGTATTGGCAGTCAGAAGGGCAATCAGAATCAGAAACGGTTTGAACAGGTATCTGAAGTTCGTAATGTCTTTCCGTTGAATCTGCATGCCGATGTACGCACCGGACAAGGCGGTACCGAATACTTTGACAGGGGTAATGAAAGCGGCATAGTCAAAGAAAATGTTCGTGATGCCGACCAGAATCATGCTTCCTAACATTCCCGGTGCCGGAAGTTTCAGTAGTTTGGCAATCTGCCAGCCGATGATGCCGACAG
>JABUSI010000218.1 GCA_021442745.1 Erysipelotrichaceae bacterium
ATTACGGAAGATGTAAACCGGACGTTTGTGATGGGGGAAAGTATGGGTGGTTACGGCACGCTGAAATGTGCCCTGACTCATCCGGAACGTTACGGGAAAGCTGTCTGTCTGTCCGGATCCAACGTCATAGATTTACCGTTCGATAGCTTCAATAAACTGTTTGCGGGGAATTTCGGTACGTATGAAAAACTGAAACAATCAAACGACAATCTGGCAAATGTCATTCCTTCTTTCAACAAAGCCGTTCATAAACCGGACATTATGTTTTATTGCGGAACGGAAGATTTCGTTTATCCGGGATGCAAGGCTTTTTATGAACAATTAAAAGAAAACTGTCCGGATGCGAACATCGAAGCCGAATGGTGGCATGGCCAACATAATTTCTTCTTCTGGAACGAAGCTATTCCGAAGGCATTGCGGTATTTCGGTTTTGAAGTCCGCCAAAACAGCGTCATATAACACAAAAAAACGGGCTTTGACAAGTCCGTTTTCTTTTCAATGGCAGGGGTAGAGGGAATCGAACCCCCATCAGCGGTTTTGGAGACCGATGTACTACCACTGTACGATACCCCTATGTGCTCAAATATAGTATCATACAGAGGCGAAAAAGACAAGAAAAAAATCAATAGAATTGCTAGCATGTGTTTTATGATATGGCAAAGAAAAGGCGTGTATCTTTAGGACAACCGTTTGTGTCGTATAAGGTAAATATGATAAGATGATTAAAACTGAGGGTGACTATGAGAAAATATGTATGCATTGTGTTGGTTGTTGCTTTTCTGATCCTGAGCGGTATCAACGGGTTGTCTTTACGGAAAGAGAAAGAAGAACGACAGGCTTTACAAATACAGGAAGAAAACCGGCAACGGGAACAACAGACACAACAGATTGTGTCCCATTATGATGATGTTGTCGTAACGACGGACAATACGGCTTTGTATGTACTGCAGCATGGTGAGTACAAAGAAGCGGGGTATGTGGCAGCAGGAATTTCCTTTGAAATTTCGCCGTTTCCGGTTACGTATGAAACAACGCATTTTTATATTCCGAAATGGGATGTTTACGTGCCGTATGACAAGGTTTCTCCGCTGCAGGAGGAAATCATAAAGGATACGCGGTATAAACGCTATATTCCGTTCAATACGTCTTTTACACTAAATCGTACGACGTTGTATACCTTGGATGGAGAACTGAAATACGATCTGCCGTCAGAAAACGAGTTTGCGGTAATTGTCAAAGAAGACGAATACTACGGTGTGGAATTTGAAGATGAGCTGCTGTGGGTGAAAAAGAGCGATGTAACGGAAACGTATACGAAAAAGAATGCGACAAAATCGAAAGCAACGGGAATACGGGTTCTTGCCTACCATAAGTTTTATGATCCGAAAGAGGAAACGTGTACGAAGATAATCTGTCATCCGCTTTCCCAGATCAAGGAACATTTTCAGTATCTGAAAGAAGAAAACTATTTTACGATGAATATGCAGGAAACGTTATGGTATATCACAAAGAAAGCGAATATGCCGAAAAAAAGCGTGGTGATTACGCTGGATGACGGCGGGAAGAATACGAAACTGGTCGTAAAGATGCTGGAAAAATACGACTTGCATGCAACGTTGTTTCTGATCGGTTCCATTTATAAAAGTTATATGGATTCGGATAATCTGGAACTGCAGTCGCATACGTATAATCTTCATGAATACGGGAAGTGTTCGATTTCACCAAGGGGAAGTGCCTTCTTGTGTTCCTCGGACTCCAAAGTATTGAAGGATCTTGAAAAAAGCAGGGAACTGACAAATGCCTTTGCGTTTGCGTATCCGTATTACGAATACAATGAGAAGGCGATCAAACTGTTAAAAAAAGCCGGCTTTTTGCTGGCATTTGAGGATGAACACGGACTGGTGAAACCGGGGGATGACCCGTTTCTGATCAGTCGTTATACGTTAAGCAACAATTCCACATTGGCAGAACTGAAATATGTGTTACATCACTAGAAAAGAGGAAATATGAAACAACCGGCAGTAGTCATCAGCAATGATAATGAGAACGATTCGGTATATGATACCATTGATGCCATTGCAAAAGCGGGATTTACGGATGTGTTTGTGCAATGGTACAACAAAGAGTGGGAAGTGTCACAGAAGCAGCAACTGGAGTATGCACGTTTGAAAGGACTGCATGTCATCTTTGCGCATCTGGGATATCAGAACATCAACGATATCTGGCTGGATACGGAAACGGGAGAACAACAGGTTCAGCGGTATTGTGAGGATATCCGGATCTGTAAGGAAGAAGGCATCGACCTGGTGGTGATGCATCTTTGCGGAAGAACGAATCCTCCGGTTTATAATGAAACCGGTATCCGGCATTTGCAGAAGATTGTGGACTATGCGGAAAGTCTGGATGTACGGGTTGCTTTTGAAAATACGAAGGCAAAAGGGTATCAGGAATACGTGATGGAACATATCCCAAATAAAAATGCCGGTATCTGTTTCGATGCCGGACATTATCATACGCATTTCAAAGATGAGTATGATTTTTCGGTATTTAAAAACCGGATTTTTGCGGTTCATCTTCACGATAACGACCAGAGCGGCGATCAGCATAAGATTCCGTTTGACGGAACGATGGACTGGGCGTATGTGTGTGAAAAACTAAAGGAAAACGGCTATGACGGACCGGTTACTTCGGAACAGTGTTACGAAAAGGAATATGTAACGGCAATGACCCTGGAGGAGTTTTACCGCAAAGGGTATGAAGCTTGCGAAAAACTGGCAGAAATGTAAAATAAAAAACTTACGGTTGTTCCGTAAGTTTTCTTTGTTAATGGAGCAGGTGAGGAGAATCGAACTCCCGCATTAACCTTGGCAAGGTTATGTTCTACC
>JABUSI010000225.1 GCA_021442745.1 Erysipelotrichaceae bacterium
GACGTGGCATGCGGCGGTCGGCTTTAAAGCGATCGGCTACAGCCGGTACGGGAAAGAAAGCAGTCCGTTTCCGATTGCATGCTGTCACAAGCGGTACACGTATGCGGTTGTGGCAACGGAGAAATTAGTGGATATTTATGCGGAACGGTTCGGGTTGTCGAAAGAACGGTTTCTGCCGTACGGCATGCCGCGGCTGGATCATTTCCTGGATGCGGATGTCATCGGTTCGACAAAACAGAAAGTGTATGAAACGTATCCGTTTTTACGGGATAAGAAAGTCATTCTGTTTGCGCCGACCTATCGGGGGGCTAACCAGAAAAGTGCGTATTATCCGTATGAAAAACTGGATTACGGAAGGATTGATGACTATTGCCGGAAACACAATGCGGTTTTCTTTATGAAGATGCATCCGTTTGTGAAAAACGGGGTCGTGATTCCGGAAGAGTATAAAGATACGATTGTGAACGGATCGGATTATCAGAACATCAACGATTTATATTATGTGTCTGATATCATGATTACGGATTATTCGTCATGCTTCTATGAATATTCGTTACTGAAACGGCCGGTTCTGTTTTATACGTATGACCGGAACGTGTACGAACTGACACGCGGGGTACATGCGGATGTAGCCGAGACGGCTCCGGGTAAGGTATGTGATACTTTTGAAGAGTTGATGGAAGCCTTGGAAACGGAAGATTACGATCTGGATAAAACAAGGAAGTTTGTGGAAGATAATTTCGGAGACTATGCGGGAGGATCTTCAAGGAAGATTATTGAACATGTGATATTGGGAAAGGACCAAAGATAGTATGTACTTTTCAGGTATTGTGAAAGAAGATATCGCACAGATTATTGATACGTGCGGAAAAGACGTGTTACTGGAAGCGTTTGGAAACCGGACGGTACTGATTACCGGTGCAAGCGGGATGGTCGGATCGTATTTCGGGTATACTTTTACCGAACTGAACCGGTTGTACGATGCCAATATTACCGTGATGGCATTGGTACGGAATCCGGATAAACTGGATCCTTCGTTTGCGAATGACAAACATGTAAAGGTTGTGAAAGCGGACGTGGTCAATCCGATAGAGACGGATTGTGACGTGCATTATATTATTCATGCGGCGAGTGCTGCCAGTCCGAAGATTATGGCGACCCAGCCGGTGGAAACGAATTTTGCGAATACGTTAGGTACGGCCAATACGCTGCGTCTGGCGAAGGAAAAGAATGCCTTAGGGTATCTGTTTGTGTCCAGCAGGGAAATCTATGGGGAACCGAATCCGGGACAGGAATTGTTTACGGAAGACGGGCCGTTAGGTCAGGTCAATCCGCTGGTTCCGAGAAACGGGTATGCGGAAGGCAAAAAAGCAGCGGAAAACATGTGCAGCGGGTATCGGGAAGAATACGGGCTGAATACCAAAATCTGTCGTCTGGCGCATACGTACGGACCGGGAATGTCGATTTATGACGGCAGAGTGCAGGCGGACTTTTTGAATGACGTGGTGCACGGAAGAAATATTGTGTTAAAAAGTGATGGTTCGAGCGTACGGACGTATACGTATATTGCGGATGCCGTCTGTGCAATGTTACTGATTCTGACTAAGAGCAGTCAGATGGTATATAACGTAGCGGATGAGGATTCCAAGACGTCCATCCGGCAGTTGGCCGAAACATTGGTAACGATTGATCCGGGTCAGGGATTACAGCTGGTATTTGATATTCCGGAAGGAACGCCAAAGGGGACGGCGTCATTCAAAAGCGGAATCTTATGTACCGATCGAATCCGGAAGGAACTGGGATGGAAACCGAAATATTCCATCAAAGAGGGTTTTGCGAGAACCATAGTGCACATAAAGGAAGAAACGGGGTTGTAGTATGAGTGTGAAGGCTGTTTGGGAAAAAGTAAAAAATCATTATTTAAAAGCGTATTACATCAAAAAGAGATTGCCGGCCGTATATGAAAAATACTGTCATCTTCCGGTGGAAGAAAAGGTTATCATTCTTCAGCAGCGGTCGGGGCTGAATTCCAGTTGCAAGTATATGTATGAAAAACTGGTGGAAGACGGCCGGTATCAGGTGGTCTTCCATGAACTGGGCCTGCATAAGAAGAACGTGACGATGGAACAGTATTTCAAAAATGCGGAAGCGTTTGTGAAAGACTTTGCGACGTGCCGGGCTGTCATTACCCATGAACAATGTGAATTGATCGGGTATATTACGATTCGTCCGGAAACGGGATTTATTCATCTGTGGCACGGGTTACCGATAAAGAAAGTACGGTTGAGTCTGGCTGACAGCAAGGGTTACAAATCGATGAAGAATTTCCGGGAATATCCGGAAAGCAATTGTACGCTGGTGACGTTGTGTGCAGATTTATGGCGTCCGGTTTATGAAGAGCTCATGGGACTGGAAAAGGATACCCCTCTTCTTCAGACACTGGGCAGTCCGCGTACGGATGTATTCTTCCAACAGGAGTACATTGACAACTGTTACGAAACGCTGCGCCGGAAGATTCCGGGGGGGAAGGAAAGAAGATTGTTCTGTATGCGCCGACTTATCGGGGTATTGAACCGAACCGGGTAGCACCGGATGCCCTGGATTTTCAGAAACTGTATGACGGCTTGCATGAGGATTACATTCTGATCATCAAGCATCATCAGACGTTGCGTACATGGCCGAAATGTCCGGATACGATACCGGAAGGATTCTGTTACGATTTTTCCAAGGATAAGGATATGGATATCAATGCGTTATTGACGGTAACGGATATTCTGATTACGGACTATTCGAGCCTGGTATTTGACTATGCGTTTTTTGCCCGTCCGATTCTGTTTTTCACCTTTGATGAAGAACTGTACGGAGATGA
>JABUSI010000016.1 GCA_021442745.1 Erysipelotrichaceae bacterium
AAACATTCCCGTCAGTTTGCGAAACGGCAGGGAACGTGGTTCCGGAACCAGATGCCGATCCGATGGTATGACATGGAACATCTGGATGAGGACTCTTTGATTCGGGAACTGGAAGTCTGGAGGAATCAGGATGTGGAATGAACGGTTAGAGTACTTGATTCATAAAGACGGAGTACAGAAATTAAAAGAATCCAAGGTGCTTGTGGTAGGTGTCGGCGGTGTCGGTTCGTTTGCGGCGGAAGGTCTGGCAAGGTCCGGTATCGGAACGCTGATTCTGGTGGATCATGATGTCATTGACGAAACGAATATCAATCGCCAGATACATGCACTGCATACGACGGTCGGTCAGAAGAAGACGGAAGCGATGAAAGAACGGATTCTGCAGATCAATCCGGAGTGTAACGTCATTACGTATCCGGTGTTTGTGGAAGAAGGAAATCTGCCGGAATTAGTCAGAGACGTGGATTTCATTGTGGATGCGATTGACGTGGTGAAAAGTAAGCTGGATTTAATTCAGTATGCACAAAGTCATGAAATACCGATTTTGTCTTCCTTAGGAATGGCGAACCGGTTTGACCCGACGAAAATAGAAATTACATCCCTGCATAAAACGGAAGGCGATCCGCTGGCAAGGGCTATCCGGCAACAGGCAAGAAAACGGGGAATGGATTTGCATATTCCGGTGTTGTTGTCGAAGGAAGTTCCGTATATCCAGAATGAAGTCATCAACGAAAACGGAGAAACCAGGAAAGCGAAATACCCACCTGCCAGCACGGCATTTGTGCCGTCGGCTGCCGGGTTAACAGCTGCTTCCTACGTGGTTCGGTATTTGTTGGGAAAGTTGTAAGACCACTTGCATGAGTGGTCTTTTTCTATGCAGTAAAAAGATAATATAAATATTAAATAAAGAAAAAGGATAGTACCACCGGGAATCTATAGTAATAGTGAACGGGGGAATATGTATGCTGGAAATGATTCAAATAAAAAAATATTTTAAGGGGAAAACGGTACTTGACGGAATCAGTCTGCAGGTAACGGATGGAGAAATTGTCGGGTTGCTTGGCTCAAACGGATCGGGGAAAACGACAATCTTCCGGATTCTGTGCGGAGTGTATCAGGCGGACGAAGGATCGATCCGGATTGATGGAATTCCTTTGGAACTGTATAAGGGAAAAATCGGTTACGTGATTGAAGAACGGAATCTCTATCCGGGCATTACAGTTTGGGAACAACTGCTTCTGACGGGAAAACTAAAAGGAATGAAGAAGGGAAAACCGGAAGAAGAAATATCGCAATGGCTGGAAGTGTTTGAGATAGACCGATACAAATACTGGAAAATCTGCGGATTGTCCAAAGGAAATCAGCAGCTGGTACAGATTATCGGAGGCTTGCTGGGAAATGCGAAAGTCGTGGTACTGGATGAACCGTTTAACGGATTGGATACGGAGAACAGTAAGAAACTGATCCGTGTATTACGGGAATATGCCAAAGGCAGGAACATTCTTGTTTCGATGCATCAGTATGAATATGTACCGTATCTTCTGGACCGGTATTACGTAATGGAAGAAGGTAAGATGACAGAGGAAGTTGTGCAGACGGTAACGGAGTGTTCACTATGAAGGACTACATATTCTTTCTGTTGAAACGTCAGTACCGGCAATGGACGACCGTTGTAAAGGGGTTATTGGTTTTCGGGGCTTGTTTTGTGTTGATACATATGGATCGGATTGCGGAATATATACCGAAACGACATGCGAGTATTCCCGTCAGTGAATCGGGAATGTCAATGTTATCGAAGGATTTGAACAACTATATTGTTACGGAAGAGTATGATAAATGGTATGTGGATTATGAAAACGGATGGGTGATCCGACATGCAAACCGGGTGGATGAACAGACGATTGAACAGATTAAATGGGATATCTTTCGTACGGAATATGAGCATGTGACAAATACGTCGATGGAAGACGTTGTACTGCTTCTGGAATACGATTCCGAGCCGGAGGTGGAATCGGTAAAACAGTTATGGATTATGCTGGTGTATTTTCTGTTTGTGGGAAAGACCATCGGAAGCATTCCGGTTGTTCTGGAAGAAAAACAATTGCGGATGCAGGAAATGTATCTGTCGTATCTAGGTCCGAAGAAGTATTACCTGGCCAAATGTATTGTATGTTTTGCGGATAGTTGCGTAGTGTTATGCGGAGTTCTGGTATCCATACTCTGTTGTGTGGCAATACGGTATCAGGAAGGAACTCTTTCCTTATTTATACTTTATTGTGAAAGTACAGCGTGGCCGGTGGGATTGATTCTGGAAACGTTGGGTAATCATTGGGTTTCCGTCATTGGAACCGTTATCGGACAATTATTGAGTCTGTTTGTGTGTGAAATGGGAATTGTCTGGTTGTATGGGGTTATTTCCGAACAGAATCAGGTGTACCGGTATTCGTTACCGGTGTATGTGATGACTCTGGTTGTGTACTATTCTTCTTTTCTGTTTACGGATTGGTGGTTTTCGTATATTCCATGGGTTGGAAGTGTACTCCTGCCTTCATGCAGTCTTGTCGGAATTCTGTTGAGTCTGGCGGAAATCGCGGGTATGTATGAGTTTCTGGGGCAGAGTTACGGGAAACGAATTATGTCAAAATAAAAGAGGCTTTGTAAGCCTCATTTTAATGTGCTGAGTTTGTTGGTACGGGGAATCTTACGGAGTTTTTCCTCGTTTGACGCAAGGGCGGATTCAAAGGTACTGTTGGTGTTTGGTTCGTAGAATCGTACGTCTTTGATTTCGTCCGGTAAGTATTGAATCTTGTGCCATTTGTGCGGGGAACCGTAATCGTATTTTTCTTCCTCTTCCAGACCGATGGGTGT
>JABUSI010000130.1 GCA_021442745.1 Erysipelotrichaceae bacterium
CTGACATCTATGATCTGGAACCCGGAAGTTTGCGTATGGTTCTTCGTAGGTTACGTATTGGTAGCTTATGGTGTTATCACGAACACATTGGCATTGGCTGTTGTCGGTGCTGCAATTGCTGTTACATTGTTCTTCGCTGAAAAGAGAACTATCGATTTGAAGAACTCTGGTGTTGCTGCTGCTACACCTGCAAATAGTGAGGAGGATTTCTTCTAATGGCTAGAGAATTAACTGCACAAGAAAAAGAAGTCATCAAGAAAATGTATCTTGGTGCTCACTTCCCGTTTATCACATTTAACATGGTAAAAATGGAAGCTAACGGTTTTACCATCATGATGTCTCCGGCAATCGAAAGCGTATATGCTGACGATCCTGAAGGCAAGAAGGATGCATATATCCGTTGCCAGAACTTCTTTAATACACACGCTGTACCATATGCATTTATCGGTGGTTTGACCTATGCTATGGAAAAGGAACACAAAGAAAAAGGTTCTATCGATACACAGACAATCGAAAACATCAAGGCTGCCTTGATGGGTCCGACTGCCGGTATGTTCGACAGCTTGTTCTTCAACTGTATCCGTATCATTGCTGCCGGTATCGCTATCGGTTTGAACTCTACAGGTAACGTTTTGGGTTCTGTATTGTTTATTCTGTTGTACGGTGTAACACAATCTATTTGCAAGGTATTGTTCGTTAACTGGGGTTATATCTACGGTACATCTTTCATTGATATGGTATTCTCTTCCGGTTTGATGTCAGCATTGACCAAGGCTTCTTCCGTTTTAGGTTTGATGATGGTTGGTGCAATGACAGCCGGAATGGTAAACGTACCTTTGAACTGGGTACTGACAGTTGGTCAGGCATCCGTTAACATCGGTGACGTTTGCAACTCCATCTTCCCTGGATTATTGGGTATGGGCTTATTGTTCTTCTTGGTAAGCTTAATCAAGAAGGGCGTTCGTCCTGTTCAATTGATTATCGGTATCTTGGTATTCGCTTTAGTCGGCGCATTAGTAGGTATTTTCTAAAAATTGAACATGCAGGCACTGTAGATTTCTGCAGTGCCTCTTTTTTCTAAGTAAAGGAGGATAGTATGGAACGTTTGAAAGAGCTTATGATGGTGTACGGCATATCCATTCCGCAGCGTTGTACACGGAAGCAGAAACAATTTTTCTTTGAATACGTAGCTCAAATCTGCAAGGAACATAAAATGCCGTTTTCGTTTCAGTCGAAACACGGGAAACTGACACATGTAACAAACATGGTTATCGGGGATCTTGATAACGCAAAAACAATTGTGGCGTGTGCGTATGAAACACCGGCAAAAAGCATTCTTCCATCAAAGTATTATCCATTCCATCCGAGTCAGAATATCAAAGAGGAAGTGAAAGAAGCCGTTTGTAAAGCTGTCATTACAGTACTGCTTGCGGTTCTGATGTACTTTATATTGCGAAACTTTGCGACAAGTTCAGCACTATGGAAAGTTCTTCGTGTTATCGCATCCCTGGTTCTGGTTTTGATTGTATTTGTAATCGGAAAAGGAACTCCTAATCCTATCAATATGAACCGGAACAGTGCTGCAGTCGCCGTATTGATGTGGCTAACGGAAAACGTAACGTATGAACGTATTGCATATGTACTGTTAGGTGAAAACATCAACTCCCATGAAGGACTGAAATTATTACAGGAAAACATCGGAGATAAAAAAGAAGTGATTCTTCTGGATTGTATTGCCAAAGGTGAACAGGTTATTGTAGCTTACAGAGAGGGAAGAGATGTATCTTCCTTGCTGCATGAAACATTTACGGCCAGAGAATACAAGGATCCGAAGAATGCACTGGCTTATTTTCCGAAGTCCATTGAAATTACAAGCGGTGAAGTAGAGAATCGCTTATTTGTAGTTAAAAACACAAGAAACGCCAAAGACAGTGAAGTCGATATGAACCAGTTGTTCCATATCGCTTCTTCACTGAAACAATATATAGAAAGAGGGAGAGAACAATGAAATTATTAGTTCAAGGTGATGATTACGGGTTCACAAGAGGTGTAACCTACGGATTACTGGAAGCCATTGATAACGGAGTATTGACTTGTACCGGTATGTTTACCAATATGGAAATTGCTCCATGGGCTGCACAGTTTATCAAAGAACGTCCGAATTTCTGTTTCGGCATTGACTTTAATATCGTATCCGGTCCGTCCGTTTGCGACCCGAAGGAAATTCCTCATTTAGTTGACGAAAACGGAGAATTTATCCGTTCCGGTGCTCGTATGAAAGATCCGATGTTTGCTACGGAAGAAGGCAGACGGGCAATGTTCCCTTATGATGAATGCTATAAGGAATTACGGGCACAATACGATCGTTTCGTGGAATTGACCGGTAGAAAGCCGGGATATCTGCATGCACATTCCCTGATGCATGAACACTACATGGAAGCCATCCGTCAGATCAGTAAGGAGACCGGTATCGGGTTCTCTATGGATATGACAGGCGGAGACGAATGGGCTACCGGATTAAAGCTAATCCGTAACCAAAAGGACAGTTCCCTGAACAAAAAGGTCTTTGATCCGATGGCACAATTGAACAAAGAACCGTTAAAAGATGTACTTGAAAATTCGGACTACTATCTGTCACATGAATACGCTATGATCGGCGGACATCCTGGATACGTAGATGCGGATTTGTTAAGACTGACGACATTGTCTCTGGAACGTTGCAAGGATCTGGATATGGTTGTATCTCCTGTCTTCAAGAAATGGATAGAGGATAACAATGTAGAATTAATCGACTACTATACATTGGGAAATCCGAGGTAAAAAATATGATAGTACATTCCAACCGTGTATATACGGC
>JABUSI010000046.1 GCA_021442745.1 Erysipelotrichaceae bacterium
AGATGACGGCGATCATCAGAATGGCGGTTAACCAGAACTGATAGAAGGCGATACTGAAGAGGATCCCTGCAAATAACAGGATTGTCAGAAGCGGCGGTACTTTGATTGTACGGATAGAATTATGAAGAAGTGACCGGTACATCCGTTCTTCACAGATGGCATAGGTGAAGATGGCAGCACCGATAGCAATCATCAGTACGGTAATCAAAAAACTTCCTTTACCGGTAAGAGATGCCGTCGGAAGAATGCTGAACAGCAAGAAGGCGGCGGAGATGCATTTCAGAATAAGAATGTTTTTGTCTTCTGTGTCTTTTTGGGTCTGTATATAACGGATGTCGGAGTCGGTTAGAGTTGTATTGTCGTGCCGGTTGATTGTATAGCTTTGGACAAACAAAGAGAATACGGCGGCGGTAATACATCCTACTGTCAGAACGAGTGCCGTAAGGCCTTCCAGGTAGTAATACGGAAGGATGGAGATGATAAAGAACAGAACGGCCAGGGCTGTGTAAAGCGAAGCACTGCGGTAGTCGGATAAAAGCTGTTTCGTATGGATGAACGGTTCTTCCGGGATGATAAGTTCGTCTGCGGTTGTGTTTGTTTCGCTGATTACCTTGGCTATGGCTTGCTGAGGTGTCAAACCCTGGGAAATATAGTTCTGATACTGAAGTTCGGCTTTCTGAAGCAGGCGTTGTCTGGCTGCGATGGTTTCTTTTGTTTGCGGTTGGTTTGTGAATAAACTGTTGATATATTGTCTGATTGTGTCCATAAAAGTCCTCCATGGCGTATGGAATACGCACATATAATCATAGAGAGAAATTCTTGAAGGAATCTTATGGTTTTCTTAAATGTGGGGAAGGATTTGGTGATAAAAGACGTATAGGTAGGTTAACAAGAGGAATAATCGGAGCTGTACCAAAAAAATAAAAACGTAAAAATCGTTGATAATTTTAAAATTGCATTCTATAATGGGGATGAAATAAAAATTAAAAACGGAAATTGCGAGGATAATATTTGGAGGTACCGATATGAAACTGCTGAAAATCGTTGCGAAGGGATTGCCGCTTTTTAAAGGAGATACAGAAATCGGATTTACGGTTTTGCAGAGAGTTTCGGAAGAGGATAAGAACAGACTGATACCGCTGTTTTCGAATGTGTATCTGAATCCGACAGAAGCAATTATCGGAATCAACGCATCCGGGAAAACATCTGTGATAAAGGTCATCCTGCTTGCGCTGGGGATTGTGAACAGCGAGCCGATTAATCATCTTGCTTGCAAGGATATACTTGGAAAGGCGGATGAAGTTGTCATGAATATTTATTATGTATCAAATGATTGCAATCTGTACCGGTTGGAAACCTGTATTACGTATGATCGCGTTCAAAACCGATACAGTATTGAAAAGGAAACTCTATGGAGTAAGTCGTTTCAGGATGTGAAACTGAGAAAAACGTTGTTTGATTTTCAGGATTCCATGGTTGTTGCAACGCGGAAACAGGACGAACGGTTTTTGTCTGCCGATGTGAGTATCGTGATAGCACAAAACAAGAAAAACAAGGAACGTATTATGGTAGCGGACATGAGAGAGTATACAAACGTTAACGTGTTACCGATATCGGATACCATTCCGGAATCGGTGATTTCCTTTCTGGATCCGTCGATTGAGAAAATATCATTTGAACAAAAGGAACATAAGGATGTGATTCGTCTGAAATTTGCGGGACAGGATGAAATGGTTTTGTACGATGTCCGGGATCTGGACTGTTATTTGTCTTCGGGAACCATCAAAGGTATTATCGTATTTACCCAGGCAATGAAAGTATTGAAAGCCGGAGGATATATGATTGTCGATGAAATTGAAAATCATTTTAACAGAGAAATCGTAACGACTTTACTAAGGTTTTTTATGGATGCGAGACTGAATAAAAACGGTGCGGTTCTTGTGTTTACGACACATTATCCGGAGTTGCTGGATGAATATGAAAGAAATGACAGTATATGTATCACGAGAAACCGCGGAGGTATTACGGTGGAGAATCTGGCGAATATCTTAAAACGGAATGATATCAAGAAAAGTGATGCATACCAGAGTGGTTATTTAGAGGGAACGACGCCGGCATATGAAGCATATAAGCAACTGAAGAAAAGTATATCTTCTTATATCTGACCATGAAATTCAAACCGGACAGTTATGTGGCTTGTATATGTGAGGGCGCGTCAGAACAGGCGATTATCGAAATACTATTGGAGAATCATCGGCTGATTTTCAATCGGGATCAAATGATTGAGGAAGAAGTACTGCGCTGTCGGGATGCAAGAACGTTTGAAACCCGGTATTTAAGAAAAGAGTATGAGCGACCGGTTACTGTGGTACGTATTCTGGATAGCCGAAGAGAAAAATTCCGGTTGGGTAAGGCGTACGAACAAAAAGTGGATGTGATGAATGTGATTACCGCACCGGAAATAGAGATGCTTATTATAATAAATGAGCAACGTTATCAGGAGTTTAAGAAATCCGGGAAGAAACCGAGTGTATTCTGTAAACAGAATCTGGGAATGCGGGAAGTGAAGTCCTATCGGTTTGTGAAAGAATATTTTTCGGATGTCGATGTCCTTCTGGAAGCAATCAAAGCCTATACAAAAATCTCAAAGATACCAAAAGGGGAATATACGTTATCGGATATTCTGAAAAAGCGTTAATCGTGTCTGAGGACCTTTTTTATCGAATATGTACCGGCAATCTGTTATATTATGTATTTGGAATAACAGGAAAGATACAGAACTTTGCAAAGTAACGGGAGATACTCGAATCAAACAAGTATCTCCCGTTTTTCATAAAGTGTGTTACAG
>JABUSI010000416.1 GCA_021442745.1 Erysipelotrichaceae bacterium
CTGCTGGTCTTCCACCGAACGGGCACCGACCGCATTGTATGCCAATACGTCATCCAGGTACCTGTAGTTTTCCGGATACAACATTTCATCCGCTGCCATAAATCCCGTTTCTTCCATAATCCGTAAATGCATTTTCCGGATGGAAATCAAGCCGGCATACAAATCCGATTCTTTATCCGGATTTGGCTGATGGAGCATTCCTTTGTATCCTTCTCCCGTCGTTCTCGGTTTGTTGGTGTACACACGGGGAATGATATAAATCTTATCCTGTACCTGATCGGCAATTTTCCGTAACCGGTGACAGTATTCCACTACGGAATCTTCGTTATCCGCACTGCAAGGTCCGACAATCAACACAAACCGGTCGTCTTTTCCTAAGAAAATATCCCGGATTTCACCATCGATTTTTTCTTTCAGCTTCTGCAGCTGCGGGGTTAACGGGTATTGTTTTTTCAATTCTTCCGGTGTCAGAAGCACCGAATTTACTTTCATTGACATACTTGTTTTCCTCAATTACGGGATAAATCCGTATTTTCCATTCTACACCGTTTTTCCCGTTCTATCAACTTATCACGATTCATTGTATAATGGAACTGAGGTGATTTCCTTGAAAAAGAGCTATAACGTTTTACTGATGAACGATTCCTTTCCGCCAACCATTGACGGTGTCGCGAACGTTGCCTGTAATTACGCAAAAATATTAACCGGGCACAACCATACCGTCACGGTGGCAACACCGTATTACCCGGACGCGATTGACGACTATCCTTTTGAAGTCCTGCGCTACGGTTCGTTAGACACTACCCAGCAGGTCGGATACCGGACGGGTAATCCGTTTGACCCGGCCATTACCGATGCCCTGATTTCCAGAAAACCGGATTTCATTCATGTCCATTGTCCGATCGTATCACTGTACTATGCCAGAATGTTACGGGAACAACTGCACATCCCGATTATCCTGACCTATCACACCAAATACGACATCGACTTTGAAAAGGCACTGAGTCTTACCGTATTACAGAATGCCGCCAAATCCCTGTTAATCGACAACATCAAAACATGCGATGCCGTATGGGCCGTTTCCGAAGGTGCCAAAGAAAACCTGCGCCAGCTGGGATACGACGGTCCGGTTGACGTTGTCTGTAACGGTGTCGATTTCGAAAAAGGGCGTGCCACAAACGAACAGATTGTACAGCTTAAACAGAAACTCCACATAAACGAAGAGTTCGTATTCTTGTTTGTCGGCCGGATGATGTGGTACAAAGGTACCCGTCTGATTCTGGATGCCCTGAAGGAAACAACCATGACCGACTACAAGATGATTTTTGTCGGAGACGGTCTTGACCGCAAGGAAATGGAAGAAGTCACCAAAGAATACAACCTGCAGGATCACGTCATCTTTACCGGTGCCATCAAAGACCGGGAAGAATTGAAAATCTACTATTCCCTGGCAAACGTCTTCGTCTTCCCGTCAACCTTTGACACCAACGGTCTGGTTGTCAGTGAAGCCGCTGCCTGTTCGTTAGGAAGCATCTTAATCAAAGACAGCTGTGCCGCCGAACGGGTAACCGATAAACAAAACGGATATCTTTGCGAAGAAAACGCAGATTCCCTTCGTCAGATGATGGAATACACACGAAATCATCCGGAAGAAGTTCAGCAAATCGGTCAGCACGCTTCCGATGAAATCTATATGAACTGGGAAGACGCCGTATCCGTTGCCGAAGAAAAATATGCCCGGATTCTCGAACAGTTCCAGCAAGAATCCACCTATAAGGAAAGTGTACTGGACAGCGGTACCATGCGCACCTTACTGGATTTACAGAAAGCCGTCTATACGGTACAGAAAACCCGTGATGACATCCGCCAGCAAGGCTCTATCTTTCTGGAAATGATCCAGACCGGTATCGATACCGCCAAGGAAAAAAGAGAACGCATTTCTACTATTGTAAAGGACAGTGTAAAAGAAATGGAAGAAGTACTCCGTCAGACCAACCCGGTACCCGAATCCCTGGTATTCGAGTTCAGCATCCTGTTAGATCGCTCGGAAACAACCAAAGTCGTATCCGGAAACGCATCCGTAAACTTCATTCCGTTTACCGGAGGCGTAACGTCAAGATTGTTTACCGGTACCATTCGTCCGGGTGCAGCCGACGTACAGATTACCAATGCCGCCGGCATCCGTCACATGTGTGCCCGTTACGTCTTTGAAGGAACCGACTACACCGGTAAACCATGTCACATTTTTGTCGACAACAACGGCTACTTTACCGAAAACCCGATTCCCAAGCCATTCAGAACCTGTCCTGTCTTTATCACCGACAGTGAAGCCCTGCAAGACTATCTGCACCGTCCTCACTTCCGTGCCGAAGGACACCCGTACGAAGGCGGCGTCATCATCAAGGTATTCGATACCGATAAGGAGTAATCATGGACAAGGTCTACAACATGCCCTTTGAAAAGGTCTATACCTGTTTACTCAACAAGGCACTCAGAAAAGGAAGAACAAAACAGGAAGTCGACGAAATCATTACCTGGTTAACAGGCTACTCGAATCTGACAGACGTATCCTGTACGTACAAGGAATTCTTCGAAAACGCACCACATATGAATCCTAACCGTACCTTGGTCAAAGGTACCGTCTGTAAGATTCGAGTAGAAGACATACAGAACCCGTTGGACAAGGATATGCGAATTCTCGACAAACTCATCGATGAATTAGCCAAAGGAAAACCCATGGAAAGCATTCTGAGGAAATGATATGAAAAACGTATTAGTCGTAATGAACATCCGTGATTCCTATAAGGAACACAT
>JABUSI010000095.1 GCA_021442745.1 Erysipelotrichaceae bacterium
CTGCTGGAAACGTTAGCGGATGAACATTTAACAATTACGGAATAATCAGAAAGACAACGGAAATCCAAACGCGGTTTCCGTTGTTTCTGTTGTATAATGGTAAAAAACAGAGGTATGGTATGATTTGGATGTTTGATTTGGACGGTACGCTGTTAAGTCCGGATGTATTGGTCACCGGACGGACGAGGAAGGCGCTGCATATGGCGCACGATGCAGGAATCCGGCTGGGAATTGCGACCGGAAGACCGGTCAGTACCGTGGAAAAGATGATGAAAAAATGGGGACTGGATGACGTGGTGGAACTGGTTGTCGGGATGAACGGCAGTCACGTGAAAGACTTGAAAACGGGACAGTTCTGGCAGAATGAATGGATTCCGGCAGCGGCAATGCAACAGTTGTATGAGAAGTTTAAGGATTCCGGAGCGGAGTTTATCATCAGTGATGAGAATTATGTCTACAACAATGCGTTTACTTCTCATGCCAAATGGATTCAGGAAAGTGATATGTTGACGTATGTGGAAACGGATTATACGGAAGAGTTGAAAAAAGACTGGCCGAAGCTGGCGATTTCCTTTATGCCGGAAGAACTGGAGGAGATGGTAGCCATTCACAATACCGTACACCGGGATGATCTGATCGGAAATGTGGCGAGCAAATGGACGATTGAATATACCCATGCCAATGCATCCAAGGGAAAAGGAATTGAACTTCTCGCAAAAGAAGAAGGCGTATCTCTGGATGAAGTCTGGGCATTCGGGGATGCGGACAATGATTTGTCGATGCTGAAAGTGTGCGGGAAAGCATTGGTGATGGCCAACGGTACGGACAATGCGAAAGCACTGGCGGATGAAATCTTACCGCCGAATACGGAAGACGGTATTGCACAGTTTATCGAAAAGTATCTGAAGGAGGACAAATGATGTTGTTTGTGTGTTATCCGGCGTGTGGTACCTGCAAGAAGGCAGAGAAGCACCTGAAGGAAATGAATGTTGAATATACGGTTCGTAATATCAGGGAAGAGAAACCGACGAAAGAGGAACTGAAAGAGTGGATTGCAAAATCGGACCGGGAGATCCGCAAATGGTTCAATACGTCCGGTCAGGCATATCGCAACGGGAATGTCAAAGAGAAGTTAGCGGTGATGAATGAGGAAGAGATTCTGAATCTTCTGGCAAGTGACGGGATGCTGGTCAAACGGCCGGTTTTGATTGACGGAACGAAGGTTCTGGTCGGATACAAAAAAGAAGAATACGATTTGGTGAAGAAATAAGATATCGTCTTGACTAACCGGATGGTTTTGTCAATAATAAAAGTACGTAGTCACCGGGAGGACATCATATGAAGAACAAGTACGTGTCAACGCGCGGTCAGGTTGTTTCTTTGGTTAAACAACGCCGGAAACGGTATGTATACCGGAATATGAAACTGGCAAGGTATGCGGTTTCGTTTGAAGATGTCGAATCGATGATGATGCTGGAGAATCCGCAGACAACGGAAGAGCAGTCTGTGAAGAATTTCCAGGCAACCTGGCAGTTGCTGGTGGATTCCAAGGACGTACCGGCGGATTACCGGTTTTTGCTGAAACTGCACGGGATTCTGATGAAAGGTCTGAATACGGGCGTAAAATCCGAAATGAGTATGGATCAGATTGATCAGTTGCATACGATGATCAATCAGCCGACCAAGTGTTATACCGAAGTGGCATTGGATTGTCTTTTGTATATTCTCGGCAAACGGTTGTTTGCGGACGGTGATGTGCGGGTCGCTCTGATGTTTGCGAACAAGATTATGATGGATCACGGATGCGGTATTATTACGATATCCGAATACAACGATGCGGAATTCCGGCGTCTGTTACACGTATTTAACGAGACAGGAGACGGGGAACCGTTGAAAAACTGGTTGTATGGCTGTTCCATTGAAGGTAAGAATTTCGAATAATTATAATGAGTCGGTTGAGAAACCGGCTTTCCTTTTTCCTTAGTTTAAGAAATCTTTTCATTCTTTTTACACATGTTGTATAGTATACTCATTACAATTAAAGGAGGGGATGGCATGAAACGTCCGTCATTTGTCTGGCCGGTATTGTTGGATGCCGTCGCACTGTATTTTTTAATCGGATATTACCGGATTGAATGGGATGCTACTGTGAATATGACGTTATCACAGCGGTTTTTCTTTTTGTCCGTAAGTTGTATCAGTATGTATGTGGCATCGGTATTGTGGTGTCAGCGGGTACAGGGTTCGAAACGTACCGTGATTATGAGAGTGACGTTTTTCGTATATTTACTGATTTATCTGTCGCTGGTTGTTACGCTGACGCTGTTGGATCCGATGATGGGACGAAGTGTGGACTGGTCGGACTGGTCTGTCCGTTCGGTTATTGCGTATGCGAAACAAACGGCGAATCTCGAACCGTTTTATATGATGAAACTGTATTATTACGCGTACGTTGACGGCATTTTTTCACTGGGAGAGTTTCTGATGAATATGGTCGGAAATGTGCTGTTACTGATGCCGCTGGCGATTTTTCTTCCGATGTTTACGAAAAAGAAATCGTTTTTTGCGATTGTACGGGTAGGATTAGGGATGTCTTTGTTGATTGAAGTGGCACAGATGATAACGATGTGCGGGTATTTTGACGTGGACGATCTGATTCTGAATGTCGGAGGGTTATTGTTGTTTACGATTCTTCTGAAGATTCCGCCGGTGCATAAACTGTT
>JABUSI010000417.1 GCA_021442745.1 Erysipelotrichaceae bacterium
ATCAAAACGCTGAAGGCGCAAGGGTACAACGTAACGGCTACGGCGGTTTACGATCTGATGCAGGCATATACCGCATTGGCAGCAGGGGCAGATTATATTGCACCATATGTCAACCGGATCGGTAATCTGGGCGGGGATCCGTACGATCTGATTGACAATCTGCAGACCCGGATCATTACGGACAACTACAACTGCAAGATTGTTGCGGCATCCTTCAAGGGTGTTCAGCAAGTCAAAGATGCCTTCAATCACGGGGCAGAAGCCATTACGGCTCCGGTTGCCATTCTGAAAGCGATCTTTGCCAATCCGAACATTGACAAAGCCGTTACGGATTTCAATAACGACTGGTATGCCGTATATGGAGAAGGAAAAGGAATCTGCGATTTATAAAATATGCGGTCATATGACCGCCTTTTTATTGACATTCCAACCGGAGTTTGTATAATGAAGGCAAAACATGGAATGACAGTAAGAGATACAAAGGAAGAGATACTGGGACTTACGGTAAAAGATTACTATAAAGGACCTAAACAAGATTTTGATCCGAATAAACCCGGAGACATCTGGGAGTTCAAGAAGACAATCGACGGAAATCCGTTTTACATTAAGGTAAAGATTGTAGCGGAGAACGGTGAAGAGGTAGCAAAGTGCCTTGGATTTCATGAAGATGATTTTGTTTAGGAAAAGGAGGTGGCGTCAATGAGGAAATATTGTGAAAAATGTGGAAAATCTGTGGATACGATTGTTGTCACAAAAAAGGAATCGTATGAGGTGTGCGGAGAACTTACGGAAGTCGATGCGCAGGTTCTTGTTTGTGCACAATGTAAGGAAGAGTTATTTTGTGAAGAATTGGATAATGACACTTTGGTACGCTGCTACAACGAATATCGGAAAAAGCATAAGTTATTGCTTCCTGAACAAATCAGAGAGATTAGAGAACAATACGGATTAAGCCAAAGAAGTTTTGCGAAATTATTGAATTGGGGAGATAAAACGATATTCCGTTATGAAAACGGGTCCATTCAGGACAAGGCGCATAACAGTATGTTATTGTTTCTGAGACAACCGGGGAATATGAAACTGTATCTGACGGAGAATGAAATCTCCCTGACCCAAAAACAGATTGATAAACTGTTACAAAGAATTGAGGAGTTAAGACAAAGTACGGGGTATCCGGAAAGAATGGAGAGTATGATGCAGTTGTTTTCCAAAACACCTACGGAGGAAAACGGGTTTAAAGCGTTTGATTATGAGAAAATCTGCGCCATGGTTTTGTATTTTTCTCACAACAATTCGGAGTTGCTGAAAACGAAATTAATGAAACTGCTGAATTATTCGGATATGATTTTCTACAAAGAAAACGGAATATCCATATCGGGTGTGAAATATACACATTTGCCATATGGTCCTGTTCCGGAACATTTTGACATTTTGCTGGGCACTATGGCAGCGAATCGGATTGCCCATATTGAAGTAAAATATGAGGACGGGTATGAAAAACATCAGGTAATTCCGGATAGCGCATTACCGATGAATGTATTGTCAGAAGAAGAACTGTCCGTACTGGAAAGAGTTAACAACAGATTCAAGGATTTCGGATCTGTTGAAATATCCAATTACTCGCATTTGGAAAAGGGATATCAGTCTACCAAACAGGGAGAGATTATCTCCTATGTGTACGCAAATTACATGAACCTGGATTGAAGATACCTAAAGCAACTTTCGGGTTGCTTTTTGTTTATGAAATCTTAAGTATTTCCTCTTCAAATATGTAATATTATTTCGGTAATGTATTACTATAGAAGGTGATATAAATGAATACGCCAATCGGATTTGTGTTGTTGGGCGGTTTTGTGGTGACGTTGTGTAACGTTATTATGATGCTGTTTCCGAAGTAACAGGGGGATAGATTATGCAGGAATATACGGTACTGGTCTGTGAAGATGAGAAGGATATCGGGGATGCCATCGAGATTTATTTAAAGAATCAGGGATATACGGTATTGCGGGCAGCCAACGGAAAAGAAGGCTTGCAACAGATTGAAGCCAATACGGTACATCTGGCGATTGTGGATCTGATGATGCCGGTAATGGACGGGATTTCGATGATTGTGGAATTACGGAAGTCGTATGATTTTCCGGTTTTGATTTTGTCTGCCAAGTCGGAAGAAATGGATAAGATTATGGGACTGAACATCGGGGCGGACGATTATGTGACCAAGCCGTTTGTCCCGCTGGAGTTACTGGCAAGAGTGAACAGTCATTTGCGCCGCCATCAGAAGTTCATGGATCTGCAGAATGCGCAGAATCAGAATGATAACGTTCTGCGGGTCGGTGGGATTGAGATGAACCTGGATACCAAGGAAGTGACGGTAGACGATCAGCCGATCAAACTGACTCCGATGGAATTCAAGATTTTACAGTTGTTGATGGAACATCCGGGAAGAGTATTCTCGGCGACGCAGATTTACGAAACGGTATGGCAGGAAGAAGCCATTCAGACGGATACGGTTATGGTGCATATCCGCCGGATCCGGGAAAAGATTGAAACCGACCCGAAACACCCGCGGTATCTCATTGTCGTATGGGGTGTCGGATACAAAATCGAGGGATAATCATGACGTACTTCGTAAACAAAGGAAAAGGATTTATTGCGCTGATTGTCGCCTATTCCGTCATCTTTTATCTGGCTTGCAACGGTCCGATTA
>JABUSI010000212.1 GCA_021442745.1 Erysipelotrichaceae bacterium
TTGGTGGATACTTTTGCCAGAATACCTACCTGGTCTTTTCCTACTACGGATATTACTACTCTCATATCATACCTCTTCTTACTCAACGGTTTTATTATACATATTATCATCCGGTAAAGAAACCATATTATACCTTTTCAAACCAGCCCATCTGTTCGCAGATTTTATAAATGCCGTCATCGGTATTCCGCTCTGCAACATACGTGGCTTTTTCTTTTAATTCTTCACACGCATTCCCCATTGCCACACTGGTCCAGCAAGGGTCAAACATCACCAGATCGTTGGTATCGTCACCGAATACGACAACATCCCGTATATCCGCCTGCAGAACTTCCATCATATCGAGAATGCCCTGCTTCTTTGCGTCATACTGAAATATCAGGTATTCTTTCGCAAACCGTAAATGCCCGATGGTATCCTTCAGGGTCAGTTTGTGTTCGTCTTCCGCAGAAACGGATAAATAGATTTTCAGAATCTGCGGTAATGTTTCATAATCCATTTGCGGATCAAAAATATAGTTTGTCGGTTCCTGCCGCGGACCTACCTGTTGCCGGAACATATCGTTTTTACTGTATACGTCAATCGAATCGGTTAACTGCAACAGAACACCGATTCCTAACGACTCCGCTTCCCGCAGCAGTGCTTGCGCTTTCTTTAGGTCAAGAGGAATGTTGTGTACCAGCTGTCCGTCAATCACCAGACCGCCTCCTCCGCAACAAACCATATCGGTCAGACGCAATTGTTCCATGACCGGTCGTGCCTTATAGTGTGCCCGTCCGGTCGCAATAGCCACAAAGTGTCCGGCTTCCTTCAGTTTTCGCAATGCCTCCATAGCGGAAGGAACCACTTCACGTGTACGGTTATCCGTTAACGTTCCGTCAATGTCAAAGAAAAAGTATTTCTTTCTCATACAGCCTCCTGATATTTCCCCGGGAAATATTCCAACCGGTATTTTCTATTTAAATCTATACAATGTAAAGAATATTTGTTTAAATTTCATGCAATCCCTCTTCATCCAGACGATATACCTTGTCGCAAACCTCATAAATAAACTTCCGGTCATGACTGACGGACAGAATACATCCGTTATAGTCCTGCAGGATTTCCCGTACTTTCGGATTGGATAACGGGGATAAGTTCCGTGTCGGTTCGTCTAACACCAATACGTTACAACCATCCAGTATACATTTGACTAATAAGATTTTGCATTTCTGACCTTCTGACAGATGCTTCATCTGATGCGTCATTTCCTCGGTAGTAAATTTCAACGCACCGAGATAGGACTGTATTTTGCCCCTGTCTTCGTATTTTTGTGTCTGAAGAAGGTATTCTGTCGGTGTTAACGTGAAGTCTAACATTTCTTCATAGTTCTGCGGAATGTATCCGACATGCAGGTCTTCCCGCTTTTTCAACTCTTCATACACTTCATGCAAGAGGGTGGTTTTACCGGTACCGTTCGGACCAATGATACAGATTTTATCTTTTCCCAGCACATGAAGATGAACGTTTCCGGCAAGAACCTTTGTATCCGCACACAATGTATCCGCCGTATAGTCAAGAATAACTTTATTCGGATTCCATTCCACGGAACGAAAGAATACGTTGATGGATTCTTCCGGTTCGTATTTTTCCGTTATGTTCTCTTTCCGGTTTTCCAGTATACGCTGCTGTCCCTTGAGGGCATGCATCTTCTTTTTCAACAGTTTTCCGGTATGAGGATCCTGTCTTGTATTGGTCCTTTGCCGGTGTTCCACCTTCTGATAAATCTGCCGGAATCTTTCCAGCTGTTTATCCAGTTCGGCACGTTGTTTTGCGGCTAACATATTGGTTCTGTCAATCGTATGCAACCGGTTTTCGGAATATTCTTTATATCCTGACCCCGATACCGTACATTTCGGCTGTTGTTTGTCTTTGAGTTGTTCCAGATGAATGATGCTGTCGGAACAGTTTTCCAGTAACGTTTCATCATGGGAAATAAACAGGATCGGTTCACTCCGGCTGTTGATAAACTCTTCCAGCCAGATTAACGTCTGCAAATCCAGATCGTTGGTCGGTTCGTCTAACAGGAATACGGAAGGGCGCTGAAGCAACAGTTTGATGAACCGTACTTTTACCTTCTCCCCGCCGCTTAACGTCTTCATGATGCGGTCTTCTTCCAGCAGCAAAGGATTCCCGTTCACTTCCACAAACAAGCCGTACAAGTCCTTATAGGTGTTATAATCCTCCGGTTGCAAACAATCTCCCGGATTCTTTTTCACCAGATATTCAAATACGGTACATCCGTTCCATTCTTCTTCCGTTTTCTGGGACAGATATCCGATTTTTCCTTCCGTTTGTATGGTTCCCGTATACGTAACATAATCGGAAACATCAATCCCCGCAAGGATTTTCATCAGTGTCGATTTCCCGTTTCCTTCTTCACCGATGACAGCTGTTTTATCATTTTCATTCAAAGAAAAAGAAAGATGATCCACAAGTAACCGCCCTTTGAGTGTTTTCACAGACAAATTGTTTACTGTTATCATCTTTCTCACCTCTTATTTTTAATATACCGGTTTTTTCGAACCTTTCAGTTTGAAGTAAATCACCATCATAACACTGGTAATCATCCAGCCTACCGGATAACCGAATCCGACAACCTGTGCGGTATTGATAACGTATCGGGTTACCACAAACAGATACAACTGACGGAT
>JABUSI010000351.1 GCA_021442745.1 Erysipelotrichaceae bacterium
ATGACTGACAATTTTATCTAAACTTTCTACTGCCATATTCATATCCTTCTTTCTAATTTTCTTCATAGTACACATAATAAGGCATACTAACATAGAGTGAATTATATCACATAGTTCCCCCATTATACAAAGTAAAGCAAAAAAAGAATGTCGCTATCGACATTCTATACTATTTTTTGTACACCTCAAAGAAACGCCGGCTTTTCAGATGCATCTGCATATGAAATTCATAGAAATCCAGCAGATACTCCGTCATCCGCACCTCATCCATTTCAACAGAGCACAAAACATCATAGTTGGTAAGTCTTCCCATTACCAGATACCGAAACGATTTCAGATCCTTTACCGGTAACGGTCCGGTATGACTGCAGTCCGCACACAGAAATCCGCCGTCCTCGACGGATATCGTCGTAACGAATGAATTTCCGCAATTTACGCAGCCATCCGTATACGGACTGATTCCCGACTGTTTCAAAACAGTACTCAGAAACAGGCAGAATACCAGATACGGTTTCTGTCCCTGCTCCAGACGTGTCAATGCATCTTTCAGAAGCGGATACTGCCACGTATCCGCATCGGAATACCGGATGCACTCCGCCATCATGGATGCCAGCGAAACCAGACACAAATCTTCCCTGATATGCGGAAAGGACGTTTGCAGAATTGCCGTTTTCAGCGTATGTAACGTTGATGATGATTTCTTTTCGTATTCAAACCGGGATAAATGAAACAGCTGACATCCGGCAGCATTCTTGCTGGTCATCTTTGCGATACCTTTCGCATGAAAAGAAACAAACCCCGATTCGGACGCTACCTGAATCAAACCGTCGTTTTCTTTATACGGTTCACAAGATATGACAATTCCGTATTCACTGACGCTATTCATCGTCTATTTCCATCTGGATATATCCCAGCTGCATCAGTTTGCTGCGACGATTCCGCCATTCTTTTTCCACCCGTACAAACAACTCCAGATACACTTTGCATCCGGTAATCATTTCCAGATCTCCTCTGGCAAGAGTCCCGATTTCTTTCAGCATCTTCCCCTGCTTTCCAATCACAATTCCTTTCTGGGAATCCCGTTCCACCAGCACCATTGCCTGAATATACATGGCATCTTTCCGTTTTTTCAAAGACTCAATTACGACAGCCACGCTATGAGGTACCTCTTCTCTGGTCAGATACAGAATCTTTTCACGAATCAGCTCCGACATAATGAACTGTTCCGGATAATCGCATACCTGTCCGGTCGGGTAATACTGCAGGGTATCCGTCAGATACGGACGAGTACAGTCAATCAGATGCTCGACGTTGGTATCTTTCAAGGCCGATACCGGTACGATTTCCTTAAAGAAGTCCGTATCTTCAATCTGAGACAGATAGTCCAGAAGACCCTTTTTATCCAGCAAATCAATCTTGTTTACAATCAGAAAGACAGGCAGATGCTTTTCCTTCAGAGTATTCAGTATATATCTGTCACCGGTTCCGAACTCTTTCGTGCCGTCAACCATGAAATACACCAGATCCACACCGGACAAGGAACTCCAGGCTTCCTTTACCATTTCTTCTCCCAGCTGATGCTGAGGTTTATGGATTCCCGGCGTATCCACAAAGATAATCTGGCTTTCTTCATCGGTCAGTATCCCTCGTATATTGTTTCGGGTTGTCTGTGCCTTCGGTGTCGTAATGGCAATTTTCTGTTTCAGAATACCGTTTAGCAACGTAGATTTTCCGGCATTCGGACGTCCGATAATTGCCACAAATCCTGAATGAAAACTCATCCTTCCAGATCCTTTCCGCCAAAAGACATCGGTAATAACTCGGAAATGGTTTTGGTACACGTTTCTTTCCGGTTTGATAAGTGAATCGGTGTATCTTCATTCATCAATTCACACAATACCTGACGGCAGGCACCGCAAGGAGCCGCAACGTACGGTCCGTCCGATACAATTGCCAGTGCTTCGATATCATCTTTCCGGACACCATTGGAATATGCGGAAAAAATCGCACTGCGTTCCGCACAGTTTGTCAAACCGAATGACGCATTTTCAATATTTGCGCCTAAATACGTTCTTCCGTCCTTACATAATACGCAAGCACCTACGTGATAATTGGAATACGGGGCATAGGCGTTTTCCATTGCCGTAAATGCCAGATCAATCAATTCCTGTTTTGTCATAGTTTTTCCTTTCCCCTCCTCTTACCGAGGAATGTAATCATCTAAAATTTCTTTCTGCAAGCCGAACATTTCCCGTTCGTCCTGTTCATTCATGTGGTCGTATCCTAACAGATGAAGCAAGCCGTGTGTAAACAGGAAACACATTTCCCTCCGGACGGAGTGTCCGTATTCTTCCGCCTGACGGAAGACTGCATCCCGGTTGATAAACACATCTCCCAGTTCCGTTTCCAGTTCTTCCTGCATTCCGGATTCGTATTCGTCTTTGTCATCCAGTAACGCGAAGGTTATCACATCCGTCGGACGATCGATTCCGCGGTATTCCCGGTTAATTTCATGAATCCGGACATCATCTACCAGAATGACGGAAAAAACAACATCGGAAGACTTCTGAGTCTTTTCCAACGTCTTCTGTGCAATATATAAGAAATCCGTTTCATACGTTTCAAAATCCGTATGCTCCAGCTCATTCACCAGCGTCAGTTCCATAACGGCATCACCTCATGATAAGTATA
>JABUSI010000312.1 GCA_021442745.1 Erysipelotrichaceae bacterium
TTTTCCTTGTTCACTTCATCCAGATGAATGATTTCCTGCTGGCAATATCCGCACCAGGTCGTAAAGAAATTCAGGAAGATGACTTTTCCCTTATAATCCGAAAGAGCGTGCTGCTTTCCGTTGATATCCGGTAACGTAAACTGCGGCAATACGGATTCTTCCTCTTCCACCGGCGGATTTGTCAGGGCATCGATTCCCTGATATATGGAATACACACCCATAATCAGTAAGATGACAGCCCCGATTTTTACCACAACCGGCAACAGATTCCGCTTGCGTTTCAAGAAATTCAATACTTCCGACGTAAACAAACCCAACAATAAGAACGGGCCGACAAATCCGATCGCATATACCAGTACGTACCAGTATCCGCCGCTGGTCGTCGATACCAGAAGTAAAATACTGGTCAAGGCCGGGCCGACACACGGTGTCCAGGTAAAACTGAACAGAAATCCGAGCACAAAGGCCATCCACGGTCCCATCGGTTTGTCCGTATTGACATTCAGACGACGTTCCTTGGATAAAAAGTTACTTTTGAAAACACCTAACTGAAACAAGCCCAGTACGATAATCAATATCCCGGCTACCAGCTGGAAATATACTTTATATTTCTGCAATGCCTGTCCGATAGCCGTAAAGGTAAGACCTAAAATCAGAAAAGAAAAGGAGATTCCCAATACGAAACATACCGTCTGGAAAAACACTTTTTTCCGGTTGTATTCCACCGTACCGTCTTCCTTTACCATTCTGGCATTTCCGCTTAAATACCCGATATACAACGGCAACAACGGAATAACACAAGGAGAAAAGAAGGAAGCCAGTCCCTCCGCCAATACAAGTAAAAAGGAAACTTCTGACGGGTTATTCATGAACATTCTCTCCTTTCTTCTTCAGATCCAGTACCAGCTGATGCAAAACATCCAGTACTTCTTCCGCTTTTTCATAGATTCTGTCACTCACAAAGCTGTGCTGGTACACATTCACCGGTTTTTCCATCGACGCCAGTTTATACGGCGGCTGGATGGATAAGACATGTTCCAGATCCGGTACCATCGCAAAGGCCGCAAACATACCCGGATGCGCATCTTCATACGCTTTGAATGCCTTATCGTAGGCAACATGTACCGGATTGGTATCGTTATCGAAATCGTACATCAGAATCGTACGGATTCCCAGCATTCCGAAAAAGATAAAATAAAACGGCATCGAAGACTTCCCTAAACAACTCATAAAATGCACGTGTTCTTCTCTGGTCCAGTCCGCATGCAATTCCTGTTCCAGATAATCAAAGAAGACACTTTCGCTGCTGCCTTCTCCCAAAACCATAACGTTGGAAAACATCACGTCGAAAATACGCGGTTTCATTACCGATGACAGGAAATTTCTTCCGTATTCGTTCACCATCTTTTCCATCGTCGTATCCGTATGCTTGTGACTGGAAAACCGCCGTAACAGATACGGATCCTGATGATAGAATTCCTGTAATTTTCCCGTTAATTCCGAAATATCAATCTGGGTCATCAACGCTTTCCCGTCTTTCTTGTCCATCCGTACTACCTGTTGGACGTCCTCCAGCAAATCCGAAGCGACACAGGCATCATTTGTGGCAACCACCACACAGGCACCCTTCTTCTGAAGTTCCTTCACAAGCGCCACCATTTCCCGTTTCATCAGCGGATGCATAAACAGTTCCGGTTCATCGATTACTATTGCGATATTCTCCAGATTCATCGCACGCAGTTTCCGTAACATCATATACCGCTGCGTACTGAACGACTGATCAAACCCGCCGTTTAAAAACGCCTCATACGACGGAACATGTTTCTCTGCCTGTTCCTTACAGAACCCCGATAACTCCGATAACAGGTCTTCATAGGACTGTTTATCGGGAATGATTTCTTTCTTCAGGTTCTCATCCTGCGGAATCATAAACGAAAACATGGTACGGATACCGGAAATCTTCGCATTCCCGTGTTTCAGCATATTCAGAAATGCCGTTTTCCCGATCTGGTTCTTTCCGACCACCAGCAAAAGCCCTTCATAAATCGGAAGGGTCTTTTCATGAAACATTTCATTCCGGGTAATCGTTACTGTTCTTTCCATATATTCTCTATACAATCGCTTTCTTTTCTTTGACAATATCCACTTCTTTGATCCATTTACCGCTTGCTAACCGTCCGTAACACCAGACGGATTTCAATACGAAATCAATCCGTAACGCCATATATACCACAAACGGTGTCATATTCCAGACAAGTCCCGTCAGGATCCCCAGCGGAATGGAAGCCGCCCACAGAAACAATACGTCCGCAATCATTAAAAATTTCGTATCGCCCCCGCCGCGCAGTACCCCTTTGGTCATAACCCCCTGAATGCACTGGAAAATAATAATCAGTTCCACCGCATCCATTAACTGGTACGTCGTCTGTACCGTTTCCGGCTGAATGTTGTAACAGCCGATAATCCAAGGTGCAATGATTTTGATGATGATTGCCCCGAAAATACCGACAATCACACTCAGTGAGAAAAACGTATACCCTTCCCGCAGCGCTTTTTCCTTTTCTCCTCTTCCGACCGTATTCCCGGTTATGATACTGGAAGCCGAAGACAAGCCGTTGATGAATACCGTACTGATCTGTACCGTTACGGAAGTGAT
>JABUSI010000360.1 GCA_021442745.1 Erysipelotrichaceae bacterium
ACCGGATTGATCGCATCGATTGCCCGTAAATGCGGAGTCACCGGATCGTTTGCTTCGTTGGAATCTTCTCCTTCAAACCGAATGGAACTTTCACACATACCGATGTGACAATGCGCATCAATAAATCCCGGGAACACAAACTTACCGTCAGCACGGATGACTTCATCATCAACCAGATTTTCTCCGATTTCCGTGATTTTACCGTTCTCTATTTTAATATCGCATACCTTCGGAGCATCCTCCATGGTATACACCAGACCGCCTTTAATGAGCATTTCGTTCTCCTTCCAGTTTCTTCAGGAATTCTTCAATCCGAATGACAGCTTCCTTAATCTGATCGATACTGTAGGCATAGGAAATACGGATAAATCCTTCCCCGCACGCACCGAATGCCGTACCCGGAACAACCGCTACTTTATATTCCTGTACCAGACGGTTGCAGAATTCTTCACTGGAAAGACCCGTGGAACGAATGGAAGGGAACACATAGAACGCACCCTCCGGCATATGACAGGTCAATCCGATCCGGTTACATTCGTTTACGATGTAATTCCGTCTCTGTTCAAAGGAATCCCGATGGATTTCAATGTCATGATCCCCGTTCTTCAGTGCTTCAATGGACGCATACTGGGAAATGGTCGGTGCACACAATACGGCATACTGATGAATCCGATACATCGCATCCACAACGTCCTTATGCGCACAGATATATCCGATTCGCCATCCGGTCATGGAATACGCCTTGGAAATACCGTTCATCAGAATCACATGGTCTTTGATTTCTTCAAATTCCGCCAGGGAAACGTGCTTACGACCATACGTCAGTTCTCCATAGATTTCATCCGCCAGTACCATAATGCCGCTTTCCTTGATAATCGGTACAATTCTGGCATAATCTTCGCGAGTCATAATACCACCCGTCGGATTGCTCGGATAATTCAATACCAGCATTTTCGTCTTTGGTGTAATCGCTTCTTTCAGTTTCTCCGGTGTCAGTTTGAAATGATCGCTTTCCTTGACTTCCACGGTCTTGCATACGCCGCCTACAGCCAGAATACATGGTTCATACGCAACATATCCCGGAGAAGGCAGAATGACTTCATCACCCGGATTCAGAAAAACTCTCATCGTTAAATCAATCGCTTCACTGCAGCCGACCGTAACCAGGATTTCATCTTTCGGCTGATACTTCACGCCATAACTTCTGAATAAGTAGCTGGCGATTTCCTTACGCAGTTCCAATAACCCGCGGTTTGGCGTATAGAACGTCTTCCCGTGCGTAATCGAATGTACGGCTTCTTCACAGATATGCCAAGGTGTCGGAAAATCCGGTTCCCCCACGGCTAAAGATACCACACCGGTTACGCTGCTGGCCAAATCAAAGAATGCCGCAATCCCGCTGTCCTGTACGTTATTGGATAATACACTTAATTTTTCTTTGATACTCATAGTGAAATAAACAACCTTTCCTGCTGTTTGTCATCTTCTTCATCGAAGATCAAACCGTCTTTCTTATAGTTCTTTAATACGAAAATTGTTGACGTTCCGCGTACACCTTCCATCGGTGCCAGTTTGGATCCGACGAAATTGGAAATGTCCTGCATGCTCTTCCCACTCACCCAGACAATAAATTCCGAATGACCGCTGATTAACTGCAGTGACTTTACTTCCGGATATTTCGCAATCATTCCGGCTACCCGGTCGTACCCTTCATTCCGTTCCGGAACGGAGTTGACTTCAATAATCGCCGTAACTTCATCGGTATTTGCATGGTCATAGTTAATTACTGTATGATAACCGGCAATAACCTTCCGGTCTTCCAAATCCTTAATCGCTCGAGCGATATCTTCTTCCGTTTCATTTAACATCAATGCCAGATCGTGATTTGAGATTCTCGCATTTTCTTCTAATATACGCAATAGTTTTTCTTCATTCATAATATCACCTGACTCCTAATGTATCTATTTTACTGTACTATCCCTGTAAAGACAAGAAAGGAAAGACGCGAAGTCTTCCCTTATTTCCTATATTCGTTTTTCATCGACCTTTAATGCTCTTGTGGCATTCAGGATGGCAATCACGGAAACACCCACATCCGCAAACACCGCATACCACATATTCGCATATCCGAGTGCTCCCAGTAAAAGAATCAATCCTTTGACACCTAACGCAAACACAATGTTCTGCTTCACAATCGTCAGCGTCTTCCGGGCAATCTTCCGTCCGGTGATAATCTTGGAAATATCATCTTTCATGATCACCATATCAGCAACTTCAATCGCCGCATCGCTTCCGGCCTGTCCCATCGCAATACCTACGTCACTTCTTGCCAATACCGGTGCATCGTTCATACCATCTCCGACAAATGCCAGACGTTCTTTTTCACCTTGTAAAGTCATAAGTTCTTCCACTTTCAAGACTTTACCGTTCGGCAGCAATTCCGCATACACTTCATCGATTCCCAGTTCTTTTCCAACCGCTTCACCGACTTCTTTCTTATCCCCCGTCAGCATCACCGTACGGATACCCAAGGATTTCAATTCTGCAATTGTATCCTTCGCATTGGCTTTTTCCTGATCCCGTACAACCAGATATCCCCGGTACTCTCCATTATACGCAACATAAACAACCGTACCGATTTCCGTAACCTCTTC
>JABUSI010000030.1 GCA_021442745.1 Erysipelotrichaceae bacterium
ATCAAAAACGAGAATACATATAATAGGAGAGAGGTGAAGAAATGGCAGAGCCAAACATTGTATTAGCGCGGATTGATAATCGACTGGTTCATGGTCAGGTCGGAAACCAATGGGTTGGTGCCGCAGGCGCAAATCTGATTTTGGTTGCGAATGACGAAACCGTGGACGATGAAGTTTTGAAATCTGTAATGAAAATGACAGCGGATTCCAATGGCATCGGTATACGATTCTGGACGTTGGAAAAGACGATTACAACAATTTTCAAAGCTAGTCCGAAACAAACAATTTTCATTGTGACAAAGACGCCTGAAGACATGTTGAAACTGATTGAGGGCGGTGTACCGATTAAATCGGTAAACGTCGGAAACATGCACATGACGCCGGGTAAAGTGGTTCACAAGGAATCTCACGTTTACGTCGATGATAAAGATTTGGCAGATTTTGAAGCAATGAAAGCCAAAGGCTGCGAAGTCTATATTCAAATCGCTCCGGGAGACAAAAAGTATTCGATTTAATTTGATTTAGTTTTAGTAAGGAAAGGAAAACAATATGACTATTTCATTAGTACAAGGTTTATTACTTGCTTTGGTAGGTTTCATTTGTGCACTTGATGCTGCCTTCGAAGCATTCTATTGGTTCAGACCAATGGTAGTATCCTTCTTTGCAGGTATTGCATTGGGTAACGTTTCTTTAGGTGTTGCCTGCGGTGCTGTTGCAGAATTGAGCTACTTAGGTTTACTGACAGTCGGTGGTACTGTTCCGCCTGATCCTCTGATGGCAGGTATGATGACAACAGTTATCGCTTATACAACCGGATGTGGTGCTGAAACCGCATTGGGTTTATCTTTACCATTTGCGTTACTGGCACAATGGGCCGGTATCATTTTCAACACACTGTATGCATTCGTTGCGCATAAGTGTGATGAAAAGGCTGCTGCAGCTGACCGTGAAGGTTTCCGCAGAGTTGTCTTCACAGCATTGTTCTTCAGAGCTGCATGCACTTCTTTGTTAGTATTCCTGTGCACATTCGCATTGCAGAATCCGATCCAGGCATTCGTATCTTCATTCCCTGAATTCCTGATTCATGGATTTGAAGTTGCCGGTGGTATGCTTCCTGCAGTCGGTTTAGGTTTGTTGCTGATGGTTACTTTGAAGGGCGAAAATCTGCCATACCTGTTCTTAGGATTCATTATGGCTACCTTCCTGGAAATGCCAAACGTACTTCCAATCGCTATTACCGGTGCATGCTTAGCTGCAATCAACTATACACATGAAAAGAAAGCCGGAGAATTAGAAGCAAAACTGGCGAATGCTACTGTTAACGGAGGTGAAGAAGATGGCATCTAATGTTACTAGAAATAAATTAACAAAGTCTGATATCTCCAAAATGGGTTTGTATTCCATTATTGAACAGGCTGGTTTCTCATTTGAACGTATGCAGGCATGCGGATGGACAGAATCCATGTTGCCTACTTTCCAGAAGATTTACGGTGATTCTGAAGAAGATTTAAGAGAATTCATGACGTACAACATGCAATTCATGAATACAGAAATGCACATGGCTACCTTCTTAATGGGTATTGTTATTTCCATGGAAGAAGCCGGTGAAGACCGTAATCTGATCGCCAACATCAAGAACGGTTTGTTCGGACCGTTTGCCGGATTAGGTGATGCTATTTTCTGGTTCACACTGTTGCCTATTTCTGCAGCAATCTGCTGTTCTTTGGCACAAGACGGCTCCGTATTGGGACCAATCCTGTACATTGCCATCTGGTTTGTTGCAGCTATTTCCCGTATCTGGTTTGCTCAATGGGGTTATGCATTGGGTGCAAAAGCAGTTGCTACCATTAAAGATGAAACAAAGTACATCACAAAAGCAGCAGGTATCCTGGGTGTTACGGTAATCGGTGGTTTGATTCCTTCTTACATTTCCTTCGGATTCTCTGAAAATTTGACATACGGTATTGCCGGTGATACGGTACAATCCATTTTCGATAATGTATTGCCAAATGTATTGCCACTTGCATTCGTATTCTTCATCTACTATTTGTTCAAGAAGAAAAACGCAAACGTTATCGCTATTATTGTCGGTATCATTGCTGTAAGTATCGCATTGAGCTTCTTAGGCTGGATGTAATTCAAACAAATAAGCCGCCGGTGAGAACATCGGCGGCTGTTCTTTTCTCAGGAGGTAATATGATCAATTTTAATGAACAACGATTCTTGGAAATCGGAGCGTCTGTTTATAACCGTCGTGCAGAAATCGAACAGATTGCGGACAAATTGACAGAAAAGGGATTTTCTAATCTGTTTTTCAGTTCCGTAGGTGGATCACAGGCAATGATGGATCCGTTTTATGACATGGTACAGGAATACAGTAAGATTCCGGTATATTCCGTATTAAGCAGTACGTTAGTGTTAACCGGACACAATCAACTGGATAAAGATTCCGTGGTGTTTATGGCCAGTAAGTCCGGGGATACGAAGGAAACGGTTGCTGCCTGCAAATATGTAAAAGAAATCGGATGTACGGTGGTGTCTGTGTGCGGAAAAGAAGATTCCGTGCTGGAATCATTAAGTGATTACTGTTTCGTCTATGGAGATGGCAGACCGCAGGAATTGGTGTATTACCTGCTGAT
>JABUSI010000357.1 GCA_021442745.1 Erysipelotrichaceae bacterium
CCTTAAGCTTCATCCGTTACCGTCAGGGTAAGTGGACAAAGATTGTAGTATAAACAGCACGAACGGCAGGAAACTTCCTGCCGTCTTTTTTATTTCAGTGTTCTGTATTCTTCCGGTGCATCCTTTACGTCACGTTCCGTAAATTCGTTATAGTCCGGAGCCGTATTCTCATACCACAGTTCCAGCTGTCCTTTTTCATTGTACACAAACTTTGAAACCTGTGTCATTCCGTCTTCCAGATAAACGGTAATTTCGGTTAACGCCACCGTACCGTCTTTGTTCAGTTCCTGATGGCGGACCGGTTTATTCTGCTCATTATAGTAAAAGAGATCCGACATAAGGAAATTCATATCCTCATCATAGGACGTGATTTTCGTTGCACCGTCTTCACAGATTTCCGAAACCGTCCATTGACGGATGAGTTTGTATCGGAAGACGCTTCGTATGACTTTCCCGTTTTCATCCTTTATGTTGACCACGTAGTGGTTGCACTTTTCTTCCAATTCACGCTCCGGTTTACTGTAAGGACCTGACATAGGTGTCATACCTCCGTATCCGGTTTCTTCTCCTTCCTCATAGTAATATTCCACAGACCCGCCTTTGGGAGGATTCAGATCCGGTGTTTTCTCTTTCTGACATCCCATCAGCACGGTTAAAAATATTACGGCAAGCAGAAACTTCTTCATCATCTGTCCTCCTTTATCAATAACCTGTCTATATACTATCCGTGTTTTCCAAAACTGTCAAAGCGGCAGGAATTCCCGCCGTTCTATTTGTGTTTT
Source organism: Erysipelotrichaceae bacterium (assembly GCA_021442745.1). Classification (GTDB taxonomy): domain Bacteria; phylum Bacillota_I; class Bacilli_A; order Erysipelotrichales; family Erysipelotrichaceae; genus RGIG4607. The sequence continues at coordinate 783 of JABUSI010000357.1, forward strand.
TACGCAATTATGTATATAATTATGTCATAAAAGGAGGTGTTAGTGTGCCTATTATTGTCCCAATCAAAGATCTTAGGAATACAACAGAGATTTCGGAAAAAGCTCATTCCACACAACAACCGATTTTCGTTACCAAAAACGGATATAGCGATTTAGTGGTGATGAGTTCCGAATTGTACGATAGCTTGATGTTTACGCAACAGGTAGATAAAGCCATAGAAGAAGCGGAACAATCTTTAAAGGATGGCGCCCCATGTATCGATATAGATGATGCCTTTGCTGCACTCGATAAAAAATACTATGGATAAATACAGAATCACTTTTACTGAGAAAGCCTATAAGAATCTGGATGATATATACAAGTATGTTGCTATAGCAAGTGTATCGTTGGAATGTGCAAAAGAAACAACCACACGAATTTTCAAAGCAATTAAAGTTTTAGAAAATTTCCCGGAAGCTCATTAAAAAAGGTTAGATGGAAAATATGCCGGTAAAGGATTTCGTCAATTGATAGTCGACAACTACATCGTTATTTACAAAATCCAAAAGTCAAAAAAATGTGTAAACATATATACAATACAATACAAATCCAAAAACATATAACAGCATAAGCAAAAGCGGCAGGAATTCCCGCCGCTTTTATATAAAGAGTTGAAAGAAAGAGAGAAGGTACTCAAGGGTCTCTAATGCTTTCTAGTCTCTACCAATTGTCTTTTTCTGGTTGTATCACCCGGTACGTAGTACTCATCTTTGTGAGAGTAGAAGTTCGGCCGGATTGCCGCGTCGTACGTATCCACATAACAAACTTTATCATTTGCCAGCAGTCTGTCGACAACTTCGTTCAGTTGTTCTTCGGTTTCGAACTGCTTATACGTTTCAATATGACACACATCACCGCCGCAAATCATTTCGTATTCAATTAACTTAACTATCAAGGAATCACCTGTCCTTTCGACCACATCCACAGTATACACCCTGACCCCCCGTTATTACAAAGATAACGGAAAATACATATCGCGAAGAAAAAGAAGTGCACTTTTTTGTACACTTCTTTTTTTACATTTGTTTCATCAGTTCTTCAACTTCTTCTTTGGTTGCCAGTTCGGTAGAAAAGGCCGATGCACTTCCCGATGCCACACCCTGCTTCATCGCAAAGTGATAATCCCCGGTTGTAATATATCCGGCAATAAATCCGGCTACCAAGGAATCTCCGGCACCGATGGAATTGACCAAGGTTCCTTTCGGCGGATGCACCCAGAAATCTTCGCCGTTTTCTCCGACAAAGATCGCCCCGTCCGCAGCCATGGAAACGACCACGTTGCGGGCACCCAGTTTCTGTGCCTGGTGTGCCAATGCAACGATTTCTTCATACGTACTGCACGTTGTATCAAACATTTCTCCCAGTTCCAGGGAATTCGGTTTGATCATAAACGGATGAAACGGCAGACAGTTCTTCAGTAAGTTCTTCCGGCCGTCCACCACCACGTTGACCTTGTGCGCCATGGCATGTTCGATCAGGTTCTCATAGATGTGTTCATCCACGCCGGAAGGAACACTGCCGGACAATACCAGATAATCCCCGTCTTCAAATCCTTCCACCTGACGATACAGTTTCTCTACATCTTCCCTTGTAATGTTCGGTCCTTTGCCGTTCATTTCGGTTTCCACTTCCGCCTTTAACTTCACGTTAATCCGGCTCATGCCTTCCGGCAATCTCACAAACGATGACTTCACACCCTGCTTGTTGAGCCGGTTTTCGATTTCATCGCCGGTAAAGCCGGCCACAAAACCCAATGCTTCCGTATCCTGACCTAAATTTGCCAGTACCCAGGA
>JABUSI010000137.1 GCA_021442745.1 Erysipelotrichaceae bacterium
TTGATTTTGAGGATAGTCCGGTATTTATTACCGATTCCGGAGACAATACCGGTTCCGGTGCCATGGGTGCCAATACAACAATACTTCATGACGTATTGCAATCCGACCGTCGGGGCAAGAGATTTTTGTTCGCCAACATCAATGACAATACTACGTTCCAGTATCTGAATACTCTTGAAATCGGAACGGAAACCGACATAATGTTAGGGATTGACCGTAACGAACTCACAAAGCCGGCATCACTACACGTAAAAGTCAAAAACAAAGGTCCTTTAATGGGTACTTTTCTGCATGACAGAACCAAAATCTACGGCTATTCCGTTCTGGCAGAAGTATGCGGAATGGGAATTGACATCAACATTGCCAGCAATAACTGGGGTATGGTTGAACAGAATCAGTTTGAAAAAGCCGGTATCAACTGGGATGAATATGACATCATCGTAGTTAAAATCGGCTATATCTTCCCGGAACTGGAACAAAAAGGAAAATTAAGTATCATGTCACTGACAAACGGCGCAACGTTACAGGATACACGAAGGATTCCGTTCAAACGTGTTATGCGTCCGATGTACCCGTTAGATGAAATATAAAAAAACCTCACAAGAGGTTTTTTTTAGTCGAATACGTGGGTTTTTCCGGACACGAACTCTATTTTCAGTTCATACATAAATGTGGTATCCGGCATATTGTCGTTATACGGATGCTGTGGTGCCACATGGCGGACAATTTCCAGCAAAGCTTTCTTTTTGGTATCGAAATCCGTAATTTCTTCAAGAACACCGGTATACACAACCTGATTGTAATTATGGGTTCCGATTCTTGCAACGCCAAGGTCTTCGATTACCGAGAACGTTGCCCTTTGTCCCAGACCGTTTACTTTATATCCGCGGCCACCATGGAAAATCAATCGGTTCTCAAGCAATATATGGTTCACTCCAAAAGTGTACGGAATACCGTCGGATGTAAACGAAAGGGAACCCCAGAGAATCTTATCCGTCAGCCTCAGACACTGATCATAGGACATCAGACGTTCCGGTTTTCTTGTCTTTGATGGTAACGTGTAGTGCAGTCGTGATAGAAAATCCTCGTTGTAATGAATGTACTCATATCTTTCATCCGATGGTACGTGTGCATTCGGTTTTAATAAAACCAGTCCTTCTTTCCCGGTATCGGCCTGATCAGGGGAAAACACAAACAGAATATCCTCATTATTATAAAGTACAGTATCTTTCATACGAACCCTCCATATATGCATTTTACCATATTCTTATCGTAAATTATGATAGAATAGTTAAGAGGTGATGAAAATGGCAGAAATACTGGATACACCAATCAGAACCGTTGATGACGCAAAAGTCTATTTTCAATCCATGGGATGCTCTCATTTTCATATGACCCAGCAATCCTCCGAACGAATGAAAGAATACCAGGCAATGAAGATTTCCAAGGAACAGGAAAACAAGTGGCGAATGGAATCCATTGATATGCTGGTCCGTTTGCTGGAAGGTAATATCAAGCCGGAACAAATCTGGTTCCGTCACAGACTTCTGATTGAGATTGTCCAGATGATCCGTACGCTTGATTTATATGTAAAGGTTCTGACAGTTACACAAGCTGTTTTACCAAGGATTCCGAAGCAGGATTACACCGTTGTCGCCTCCAGTATTCTGGATCGGGTCGATCCATCCTTGCACAAAGGATTTGTGTATGACGCCAATGAAAAAGATCATCGTCTGGGAATCAGTTTCCTTCGCATTGCACGGTTTTTATTATCAGAAAGTACGGAAGAGACGGAAGTATGGAAACTGGCCTACAACAGTCTGAAAGAAGCGGAACGAATGATTCTGTAATACAGAGAGCAGGGAAGCATATCTCTACTCTTTTTATTTCATTGTGATATACTATAAAAGTTGAAAGAAGGTGTATGTATGACTGAAATTAATGTCATATCCGGATTTTTAGGTGCCGGAAAAACAACATTTATCAAAGAATTACTGAAAGAAAATGAGGCGAAAAACCTTGTATTAATTGAAAATGAGTTTGGTGAAGTCGGAGTGGACTCTGATTTTCTTCAGGAAGCCGGTATTCAGATCAAAGAACTGAACAGCGGTTGTATCTGCTGTTCGTTAGTCGGTGATTTTACCGAAGCGCTGCATAAAGTCGTGGAAACATACCATCCGTCCAGAATTATTATCGAACCGAGCGGTGTCGGAAAACTGTCTGACATCAAAAAGGCTATCGATGAGGCTAAAACGTTAACACCGGATTTGCATCTGGATGGTTCCGTCGTAATCGTTGATGTCAAGAAATGTAAAATGTATGCCAGAAATTTCAAGGAATTTTATGAAGATCAGATTCATTATGCCGATATGATCATTCTTTCTCATGTCGATACGACAACGGAAGAAAAGGTAAACGAAACCGTTGAAATTATCCGTGACATGAACAAAACTGCGAAAATCGTTACTACCGATTATCATCTGTTCAGCGCAACCGAACTGATGAATCTGCTGCATCAGGAAGACGAGATGCAAACGTTGCTGGAGGAAACACACCATCACCATCATCACGAACACGATGAAAACTGTACCTGTGGTTGTCATGACCATGATCA
>JABUSI010000265.1 GCA_021442745.1 Erysipelotrichaceae bacterium
GAATTATCAGGTGGTCAGCAGCAGCGTGTCGCTATCGCTAGAGCTTTAGTCAAAACACCAAATGTCTTACTTTTAGATGAGCCTTTATCAAACTTAGATGCTCGTCTTCGCTTACAGACCCGTGAAGAAATAAGACGAATCCAGAAAGAAACAAAGGTCACAACTGTCTTTGTAACCCATGACCAGGATGAAGCGATGAGTATTTCCGATCTGATTGTCGTCATGAAAGACGGTAAAAAGCAGCAGGTCGGTAAACCGCAGGACGTTTACAACAACCCAACCAATCTTTTTGTGGCTAAGTTTCTGGGAACTCCGGCGATTCATGTGTTTGACGGGTATGTGAAAAATGAAAAATTATACATCGGTGAAGAAGCCGTTCTGGATACCAGGGGAGTAGCCGATCAGCCGGTAACTGTCGGTATTCGTCCGGAAGGGTTTGAACCGGATGAGAACGGACCTCTCAGTTGTGTCTATGACAGATTGGAAGAGCGCGGACGGGATATGAGTGTGGTTGCGAGCCACGATTTGTGTGAAGGTACGGTGGTACGGGCGATTGTGGATGCCGACCATCCGGTAAAAGTACAGGATGGTAAGGTACGCTTTACGTTAAAGCCGAACAAAGTGCATATTTTCGATAAACAGACGGAACAACGGATTGTGTTCTAGGTGTTTCTATGGAAAAGTACACGAAAAAAGCGTGGCTGTATTTATTGCCGGCGCTTCTGTTTATCGGGGTGTTTATGGTATATCCGTTGTTTGACGTATTTACCTACTCTTTTGAAGAAGGATACAATTCGGCCTCCCAGACATCCTTTGGGATCGGGTTGTATAACTATTCCTACGTTTTACATGACCCGTATTTCTTACAGGCACTGAAGAATACGTTTTTAATGGTTATCATTACCGTACCGTTATCAACGGGGTTTGCGTTATTGATTTCCTTGGCGCTCAGTTCGATTACGAAGCTGCGTAATTTCTTTCAGACGGTATATTTTCTGCCGTATGTAACCAATACGTTAGCGGTCGGTCTGGTGTTTATGATTCTGTTCAAGAAGACGGCGTATACCGACGGGATGGTGAATTTACTGATTACCACGTTCGGTGGTACGGCGGTGGATTTTATTGAAGGACCGTATTGGGCGAAGATGTTTGTGTTCTGTTTCTATACCATCTGGGTGGTATTGCCGTTTAAGGTATTGATTCTGACCAGTGCGTTAGCCAGTGTGGATGAAACCTACTACAATGCGGCTAAGATTGACGGGGCAGACAGCACGTCCATCTTCTTGAATATTACGTTGCCGATGATTTCCCCGATGATCTTTTATCTGGTGATTACCGGGTTTATCGGGGCGTTTAAGTGTTACAGCGATGCGGTGGCGTTGTTCGGGACGAATTTAAACGCGGCAGAGATGAATACGATTGTCGGGTATGTGTATGACATGCTGTACGGAAACAGCGGAGGATATCCTTCGTATGCATCGGCAGCGGCGATTATTCTGTTTGTGATTGTGATGACCGTGACGTGTATCAACTTAATGGTCAGCAAGAAGACGCAGCGGTAGGAGGGCTGATATGAAGAAGAAACTGTCTTTGAAAAAGATTCTGACGTATACCCTTCTGGTATTCTGGGCCATCATGGTACTGTTTCCGTTTTACTGGATGATTCTGACGTCCGTAAAGAGTTACAGTGCGTACAATGCCGAATACATTCCGCAGTTTTTCACACTGTCACCGACTTTGCAGAACTATGTCGAAGCGTTTACGGCAGTTGACCTGAGCAAGTATTTCGTCAACACCTTGATTTTTACACTGGCAACGACGGGGGTAGCCATTCTGGTGATTGTGCTGGCAGCCTTTGCGTTTGCGAGACTGAAGTTCAGGGGAAACTCCTTGTTGTTTACGTTGCTTCTGTCATTGATGATGATTCCGAATGAACTGGTTATCATCACCAACTTTGTGACGATTACGAATATGAATCTGCGGAATACGTTTCTGGGATTGATTCTGCCTTCTGTAACGTCAATCTTTTATATCTATTTATTGAAAGAAAACTTTGAACAGATTCCGGATGAACTGTATTATGCGGCGAAAGTGGACGGGACGACGGACTGGGATTACCTGTGGCAGGTGATGCTGCCGATCAGTAAGCCGACGATTGTGACGATTGTGATTTTAAAAGTCATCGAATGCTGGAACTCGTATGTATGGCCAAGACTGATTACCGATAACGAAGCGTATTATCTGGTTTCCAACGGTATCCAGGCAATCCGGGAAAGCGGATTCGGACGGGAGAACGTACCGGCCATGATGGCGGCGGTTGTGGTTATTTCCTTGCCGCTGATTGTGTTATTCCTGGTATTCCGGAACAAGATTATGGCCGGTGTGGCAAAAGGAGGGCTGAAAGGATGAAAAAGTTCCTTGTGTGTGTACTTCTTTTGTGTATGGTAACCGGATGTCACGGTTCAAAAGGGCTGGACCAGTTTACGGTTCCGGAAAGCTTTGATACTTCCAGGGAGTATGAGATTACGTTCTGGGCAAAGAACGATACGAACAAGAATCAGGTACAGATTTATCAGAATGCGATTGATTCGTTTGAGAA
>JABUSI010000014.1 GCA_021442745.1 Erysipelotrichaceae bacterium
GTACAACTCTGAAAAGCATCTGATAAAACGGATGCTTTTTATTTACCGGATTACCGATTGCGTTTAAAAAGAGGTGTATCTGTAAGAATATTTCACCGCAATCCTTCATACTGCAGAAAGAATCAAGATTTGACAAAAAATACACAGGGAATTCTTAAACCATCCGTATGGTTAATATGACGGATGGTTTTTCGCAAGTAATATGTTCTATCACCAAACATGTTACAAAAAACTACTTGCGCCTTTCTAAAATACACTCATTGGGTGTATCATAAGAGCGAGGTGATTAAGTATGAATGTTCGTGAAATGAGAATGCGTCTGGGAGATACCCAAAGCGAATTTGCGGCACGGTACGGCATTCCCTTTCGTACCATCCAGAACTGGGAATCCGGTCTGCGTAAGCCACCGGAATATATATTGAGTCTGCTCAATAGCAGGGTTTTATCCGATTTGTCCAATCATAAAACCACCACGCTTCCAAAGTACGACCCCCGAAAGTACAGCCTTCCGAAGCGGAGCAAATTTACAAATACAACAGAGTGGTTGAAAGCTGTACAGAACTGCATTGGGGAAGATATCGTATTCGCATTGGATGAGGCACTGATGTGTCAGGACGGTTTTCTCGGTCGTAGTGACGAATATCTTATCTGGGTCTACGGAAGCGATACACTCACACGTTTTAACGGCATTGTTGTGTTAGGAAATCAGGTAAGCAATTATAGTGTAAAGGAAAAAGACGGTCTTCGCTTCACGGACTTTAACCGTACTCTTTCCGATGCATTTGCGAACGAGGCAATTCTCGATATGCAAGGAATCACAGAAGCTCTCAGCAAATACTACTTTCGTAACAACGAGAGTTTTGAAGGAATCTTTGTATCTCCCGAGTATCAGAAACGTTTTGAACAACTGGCAGATGATGCAATCCACTATTACGACATTTAGGAGGAAATCGGTTTGATTATTACCGAAAAAGAAGGGCAAACTATCTGTAAGAATATTTCACCGCAATCCTTCATACTATAATAAGGAAAAGAGGAACAAGCATGAAAGTATTAGTCGGACATTTTACAACCGAATCCAACGGGAACATTCCGTATCAGAATGACATTACCGCTTATGATATCGAATTCGGGGAAGACTGCATCAACAAAAGCGAAGTACGGGATATTTTTGAAAACGAAGGCATTGAAATCATCCCTTCCGTATACGCCTCCGGCGGTCCTTCCGGAATCATCAGACGAAACGCCTTTGACTACATCGAATCCTGTTTTATAAACGCCGTCAAAGAACATCTGCATGAAATCGACGGCATTTATCTATGGTTACACGGTGCCGGAGAAGTTGCCGGATTAGGTTCTGCCGACCATCACATCCTAGCCGAAATCCGTAAAATTACCGGACCGTACTTACCAATCTGTGTATCCTGCGACCCGCACGGCAATTTGACAAAGGAATACGTGGAAATGACCCAGGCCATCCGTTCGTTCCGTGAGTCGCCGCATACCGATGACACCGCCACCAAACGGATAGTTGCCGGCTATCTTGTCCGTCAGTTGAAACACCGTACCAACGTACATTCCATCTACCGGAAATTACCGTTGATATTAGGCGGGGAACAATCCGTATCTGCCGACGAACCGGTTCGTTCCATCAATGCCTATATGGATGAAATGGAAAAGGATCCCCGTGTATTATCTGCCTCCTGGCATGTCGGATACATCCGTCATGACTGTGCCTGTGCCGGCTGCGGCATCGTTGTTGTTCCCGCTAATGAACAGGATATGGAATACTGCGAACAAAAAGCCGACGAACTGGCAGAATACGTCTGGAATAAACGTCACGAATTCCACTACACCGGACTATCCAGACTGCCGGAAGAAGCCTTACAGATGGTACTGGACTTTGACGGCGGCAGAGCGGTACTTACCGATTCCGGTGACAATACATCCTCCGGTGCTGCCGGATGGAACACATACGTCCTGCGACAATTCCTGGATGCAGAAAATTTAACCAAAAAGGTACTGTTCGCCTCCATCTGCGATCCGAATACTTACGATCAGTTAAAGAATCTTCCGATCGGTACATCAGCTTCCATCCACTTAGGCATGAATCACGATGCACTCAGCCAATCCGTTCCGTTACAGGTAACCGTAAAAGCCAAAGGAGAAGTCATCCGTCTGTTAGCCCTGCAAACAGCAGACTACAAGCACAAAGGTGACTGCGTCACCGTGACAATCCACGGTACGCCAATCGATATCATCATCACCAACTCCAACCAGTGTTACACCAACAAGATGCAGTTTGATTTCGCCAACGTGGATTGGAACGCCTATGACATCCTGGTCGTCAAACAAGGCTACATCTTCCCGGAACTGAAAGCACACAGTCAGTTCTCCGTCATGAGTTTAACCGAAGGACCGACGTTACAGGATACCAGCCGTTTACCATTCAAACTCATCATGCGGCCGATGTTTCCGATTGATGACATCTAGAAGGCAATATACGCCTTCTTTTTTTGTTACATAATTTCAAGTTACCTCCCACTCGTTGTATCGTCTTCACAAACCCGATATTCTATAAGTAACCACACAA
>JABUSI010000338.1 GCA_021442745.1 Erysipelotrichaceae bacterium
AAATCCTCATCATGCGGAATCATATTCACCGTAACGTGCACTCTGGCACCATACTGTTTCGCAAATTTCACTCCTTCGGCAATCTCTTCCAGAGAAAAATTACTTGCCCGCGAACGCAGACTCAGCTGTTTCCCGCCGATATATACCGCATCCGCACCATACCGCACAGCCGTTTTCAGCCGTGCCAGATCCCCTGCAGGAGACAACAATTCGATTTTACTCATACTCTTCCCTCCTACTTGGTAATGTTTGTCTTTTCATAAAAATATCCCTTGGTAAAAGAATCTTCAGGGAAACGTTCCTTCCATGCTCCGATGCTTCCACCGCTCGCAATCCACTTCATGGCTTCCGCAACCTGCGCATCACTCAGATATTTATCCTCAATCCGGACACCCTGCAACCCATGTTCTTGCAACAGAGGCAATTCATCCGTAATTTCCAGCAGATCTTTCGTAAAAATATGCGTCCCCTGGTCATTTTGTTCCACCACAAACCGTTCCTTCCGGCTTTCTTCTTCCAGTTCATAATACGCAGACGGATCACAATCCGACTGAATATACGCAAAATAATTCTGTACCAGCGGACGTTTCGAATACGACAGATTCATATGTCCGAACCCCATCAGTTCCAGATTCCCCTTCACATGATCCAGAATATACAATACTTCCTCCAGCGTGATTTCCCGGCTGATGGTACAGCCGCCGATTCCGGTATCCAGATATGCCTGAATATCCTTCGAATTGGTCAGAATGGTATCCTGGTTAAACACCAGTTTCCCGGTCAGACCATAGGAACCGGCCATCAGTATACAACACGGATCACTGAAATATATCGCACCCACATCCAGTTTCCGGCAACGTTCAAAAAACACATCCAGTACCGGCAATTCTTCCTGGGTAAACATCCGGTTCACCATCGTGCATACGGAAAATCCCTCTTCGTGCAGTTTCAGCACAATCGTTTCAAATTCTTCCGTCGGATACGATTCTTCCACCCGGGTAGACACAAAATCCGCATTCACCATCAGATGAGTAAACCCATACGTTCTGTACAGATCCGATGACAGGTTTTTCCGATACGGTGCAATCCATCTTACTGACATACGTATCCTCCTTTTTTGGCAAAAATAGTATACCACACTTTCCCAGACAGTATTTTTGAATTATAATAGCCTTACAAAAAAGGAGACTTTATGGCAAATACAGATTTACACATGCACTCAGCATACAGCCTGGATGGAGAACACTCCATTGCCGGTCTGATTGACATCGCACACAAACAAAACGTAACAACCATCGCCATCGCCGACCACAATACCGTGGAAGGAGCCATCGAAGCACAGAATACCGAACATCCGGGATTACGCATCATTCCGGCTATTGAAATCGACGCCCAGTACAAAGGTCGTACGTACCACATCCTCGGTTACAACATCGATTTGCATGACCCGCGCTACCAGCAATTGCACGAAACAGTTGAAAAACAGGACTACCATGTCGGGGAAGCCATCATGGATAAAGTCGAAAAACTGGGAATTATCGTCGACAAAGACGCCGTCCGTAAACTGGTCAACGGGATGCCGATTGCGGCAGAATCCATTGCGGAAATTATTCTGGCAGATCCAAGAAACGATAACCATCCGTTATTAGCCGACTTCCGTCCGAACGGAAAACGGTCCGATAACCCGTACGTAAACTTCTACTGGGACGTTTGTGCCCAGGACAAACCGGCTTACGTACCGGTAACGTACATGTCCGTACAGGAAGCAATCGAACTGATTCATTCCACCGGTGGAAAAGCCGTCTTTGCCCATCCGGGAAACAACCTGAAATCCGATTACGATCTATGCCGGGAAATCCTGGATCTGGGATTAGATGGCATCGAAGCTTGTTCCAGTTATCATACCCCGGAACAGAATACGGAATTTGTGAAAATCGCAAAAGAAAAGAACCTGTTCTATACCACAGGTTCCGATTTCCACGGCAAAACCAAACCGGCCATTCAGATGGGCAGTGTCAATCCGATGGATGATCCGGAAGATTTCCAGAAACAATTACCGTTATAAAAGAAAACATGGCATGGCCATGTTTTTTTAGTATTGAACGATTGCGGATAACGCAACTTCCGTTTCCTGTACGGTCGGCTGGAATACCAGTTCCACACCGTGATCTGCCAGTTTCCGTAATTCTTTCACGTCCTCGGCACCCAATACAAGATTTTTATTATATACGGTAGCGTTCGGATCTTCACTTGCGTAAATGCCGCAGCAATTCAGTTTCTTCACGGTTGCGCCGGCTTCCACTGCCTTCACAACGTCTGACAAATACCGGAATACGACAATCGTCTTGTTTCCGAAATAATCGTTATCCTTGCAAATCTTAGCATATGTTTCCGGGGATACTACGTCAAATTCGCATCCGCCGGGAATTGACAATTCCATCATTGCCATTTGTTGATCGTCTTCACGGATTTCCTTGTTGACTACCAGATATTCATCGGCTCCCAGAAAACGTCCGAAGTTTGTGACGACCTTACCGCATACGGTTTTGCCGTCGATTTTATTCAAAATAACACTCATATTGTCCTCCCG
>JABUSI010000283.1 GCA_021442745.1 Erysipelotrichaceae bacterium
TCTCCTTCTTTTTTATTACGTAAAAATATTTCTCACCGGGTTGATATCCGGCAAATCTGAAGTCCGTATCAACGGAAACAATTTCAAAACCCGCATTTGCGATATCCGCTTCCGTTTCGTCAGGTTCATAAATAATCTGCTGATGTTGTTCCTGGACCATTTTACCGTTCTTATCATAAAAAGTAAAACAATGGTACAGGTAAGGTTCGTCATACCGGATTGTCCACTGATATGCCACATCATCAAGATATCCTTCTTCAATATACTCTTCTTCGAATTCTTCTTTCCGGTCCGTGGAATGCATATCAAACAGAAACAATCCGTCTTTTTTCAGTGCTTTGTGTACCCGGCATAAAACCTGCTGTAATTGCATACGGTTCTGAAGATAATTGATACTGTCGCAATAACAGATGATTGCGTCATACGTATCGGTTTCCTCCAGATCCAGCATGTTCAGAGGATACCACCGTACCAGCTCTGCTCCTTCCTTCACCATTGCTTCTTTCAGCATTTCTTCCGATAAATCAGTTGCCGTAATCTCATAACCGTCTTTTGCCAGCATCAGCGTCAGTTCTCCCGAACCGCACGCCAATTCCAGAATCTTCTTGCCTTTTACGAAGCGTTCGGTGTAGTCTGCCCACATTCGGGAGGCTTCTTCATCCTTTACCAGCAAATCATAAAAAGGTGCTAACGTTGTATAAATCATCCCAAAACCCCCGTTTCTTTCAGATAGGAATCCTGCTGACGGTGTACTTCCGCAAATCCTGCACGCAAATCATCCATACACAGCGCTATGGTTTGAGAACTGTCATATCCGCGGGACGGATCGAGTTTATCCGCAATATAAACCATCATTGCCAGCGGTTCTTCCAGATCGCCATAAACATGATGCCGGACAGCTTCCACCGCCTGGGTGTTGTCAATCTGCAGAACATGTTCCATCCAGTATGCTCCGGTATATTGATGCCATACCGCTTCCGGCTTTTGAAGGTGTTCCTTTGCGCACTGTTTCATCAGTTTCACTGCCGGTTCGCCATGAATCTTCTTTGTACAATCATGAAACAAGCCGGCAATTCTGGCACTGTGCAGATCAACACCATGTTGTTTTGCCAGTTGCAGCGTAAGCCGGGTCATGGACTGTACGTGAATCCATCGCTTCGGTTTGACAAACAGACGAGCCAGTTCATCCAGCATGATTTCTTCTTCCACCGCATATCGCATCGCTTCCTTCGGTAAAGAAAACACAACATCCTCTGACCACTGCGTAATTCCTTCGTAGATTTCATCATACGGTCTGTCGTCATCAGAAAGAACTTCTATGCCGCAAACGCCTTTCAATGCGCAACGAATCAGGCCGATGCATTTCTGAGTTTCTATGCCTTCTGTATCCCTGACAAGAAGAATCATATGTTCCGTCCGGTATTTCTTCAGAAGCTTACGGAGTTTGTCCAGTTCCTTCTTTGTCAGAAACAACGCATTACATTGTATTGTCAGCTGATTCATTTCGGTAAATCGATATGATTTCTGTCATCATGACTGCGACGGTATAACACAATTGTCTTACCGATAATCTGTACAACTTCGCTCTTGGTATTGACCGCTAATTCAATAGCCGCTTCCTTGACTTCAACCGGACAGGTCTTCAGCATGGAAACCTTAATCAGTTCATGGGCTTCCAGGGATACATCACAGCTTTCATATAATTTTTCACTTAATCCTTCTTTTCCGATAATGACTACCGGACGAAGGCTGTTTGCCATGCCGCGCAAGGCATTTTTTGCTTTCTTTGACAACATTTAAATCATCGCCTTTCTACAGGTTGCTTTTGCATTTTTGTTGCAGAATACTTTCACGGATTTTACGTCACCCTTGATACAGAGCCAACCGATTCCGTGTATGCATATGTCAGTTCCTTCTTTGTAAACGTTCATTTTAGTTTGTTTCATCTGTGCCGGCTTTCCGACCGTCGGTTTCAGCAATTCACCGTAGTGATTCTTCCAGAGTTCATCTGCACCTTCCGTTTTTCCTCTGTGAATCGGTAACTGTTCGGAAACGTAAGCCGTAACACTGTACGGTACGTCGCTGTAAATATCAATCCTTGCCAGTCCGCCAAGTGCAAACGACTGATCCGACGTGCACTGGAACGTTTTCGGTTTAATCTGTTTTCTCGGAATAGCCGTACGCAATTGCTTGTCATCCAGTAAGAAAATCATACTGTTCATCGTATGCAATCCCGGAGAATCATACAAAGTATAGCCTTCCCAATTCAGTTTGGTAAATCCCAGTGTCGTACCCGGATGATACGACATCGTCAGCGGTTCGTTCTGCCCTAAAAGCGCATTCAGCAACGTTGACTTTCCGGCATTGGCAACGCCCATAATAACAATCTCTCTTCCATATGCAAAATCAAAGATTGCCCTGCGTACTTCATCAGCACCGTCTTTGCCGTAGTCACCCGTGACTACGATTTGTCTGACGGATACGTTTTTTTCTTCCAGTCTGGATAACAGGAAATGAGCCAGTTTATCATTTCCTGTCGTATCCGGAAGCAAATCGCGCTTGGTAATACACAACACAATGTCTTTACA
>JABUSI010000401.1 GCA_021442745.1 Erysipelotrichaceae bacterium
CTCTTATGTACCGACCGTTCTGGCAAAGACTCTGGAAACCGTCAAGGAAACAACCGGCGTGGACTTAAAAGAAGTCATCAAAGCCGATACCTACGATGCCAAGGTTAACAAAAACGTCAGCGTAACCGGCATGGACGTAGTCAATATGAAATAGAAAGTGTAAAGTATGAAAGACAAAAGATTTGAGGAAATCTACAAGGAAGGATCCGATTTGGTGAGCAGTACCGGACGGAAAACTATCCTGCTTGACAAAGAAACCGGTGTTCAGTATCTGGTTATCGTCGCCGGATGCGGCATGAGCATCACCCCGTTACTGGACGAAGACGGACGCCCGGTTGTAACGATTCCTGACTACAAATACTAAACAAAAAGAGGCGTGTACCCCTAAGGATACACGCCTTTGTTATACTATTCGTTTTGTGGCAGAATCAGATTCAATACGATACCGACAACGGCACTCAATGCCGTTCCGGAGAACGTAACCAGCTGACCCAACTGGAATACCGCACCGCCTAAGCCGATGACTAACATCGCACTGGCAATGATGACGTTTCTCTTCTTACCGAAGTCTACCTTACTGTCTACCAGTACCTGCAACCCGTTGGAAGCGATGACACCGTACAACAGGATACACATACCGCCCAATACCGCATTCGGAATGGTAGTAATCAATGCGGCAATCTTACCGCAGAAAGAAAGCAGAATCGCAATGACGGCTGCCCCGCCCGTTACGTATACGGAAGCCACTTTCGTCAGACCGACAACACCGGTGTTTTCCCCATACGTCGTATTTGCCGGTCCGCCCAGCAATGCGGAAATACTTGTTGCCAGACCGTCCCCGATCAAGGTTGCATCCAGACCCGGATCCTGTAAGAAGTTCTTACCGCAGATCTTACCCAATACGGTGTGATCCCCGATGTGTTCGGAAATGGTAACCAGCGCAATCGGTAAGATCGCAAAGGTTTCCGGACCGAAGTAGAATTGAAACGTATCGAAGTTTCCGATTTTAATTGGCAGAATGAAATCCGGCCAGGCAATCCACTTCGCTTCGGCAATCGGCGCAAAATCCACAATACCGACCAGGCACGCTACAAGATATCCTCCGGCAACACCGCATAAGAACGGAATAATCTGGAAGAACCCTTTGGCACGGGTAGATACCAGTGCCGTGATGATAAAGGTCGCAAATGCTACCAGCATCACTCTCATATCACCGTCTACCGTAAAGCCGGCATTCTGTACCGCATTGGCAGCCAGCCCCAACCCGATAATCGCAATCATCGGACCGATGACAATCGGCGGCAATAACTTGTCAATCCAGCCCTTACCGATGACTTTGATCACTAACGCAACGGCAATGTAAATCAGACCGATTAAGAATAACCCCGTCTGGGCAGCACTCGGATTGCCTCCTAACGCATCCTTCGCAAAGTTTACAGCCGTAATGTACGCAAAGGAAGAACCTAAGTATACAGGCACTTTGAATTTTGTGCAGAACATGTACGCAATGGTACCGACACCGGACGCAAACAACGCAACGGATACCGGTAACCCCGTTAAAATCGGAACCAAAATCGTAGCCCCGAACATCGCAAAGACGTGCTGAATACTTAACAGTGCCCATTGCGACGGTTGCGGACGTTCATGAACGTCCAGCAATAATTTCTTTTCAGACATATGACCTCTTTCTATCCCCAAGAAAAAAGGGAATTCCATAGAAGAACTCCCTTGTTCAAACTGTTTTTCTCGGAACCCTTCCGAGAAGAAATCATATCACAGATTCCCTGTACTTATCTACTCTTTTTATCATGAAAGCATTTTCAGGCATAAAAAAATGGTGCTGGAAACAAGAGTTGAACTTGCACGCCTTTAAAGGGCAGTGGCGTCTGAGACCACCGCGTCTACCATTCCGCCATTCCAGCACGTGGGAATATTATACTATCCATTTCTCATTAACGCAAGTCTTAAATATCGCATCATTATCAATATCTTCAATTATTTTTGCGGCAGCCCTCTTGGCATCGTCCGTTCCGTTACCCATACAGAAACTCTGCGGCACAAATTTCAGCATTTCGATATCATTGGTCGTATCCCCGAAACAAGCCACCTCTTTTAGAGGAATGTTCAGATATTTACACATAAAGTCAATGGCCGACGCTTTCGATACGCCTTTTTTCCGGATATCCCCATACCCGGTAAACAACGGATTTTTCTGCAAGCTTTCCGGAAGCGCAAACGGTAACTCTCCGACGACGTAGATTTTATACGTTTCATCGGTCACTTCCAATGAACGCACGTTATACGGGAACCCTACGTTTTCCATCCATGCCGCATGATCCGGTACCGGAACCGGGTCAAAACACGTCAGATTGTCATGAAAATAGGAAAAATTACAGTTATGGCTGTGCAACTGTTCCACCATATAGTTCATTTCTTTTTCCGTAAACGCTTCTTTCAAAACGAAGTCTCCCTTATATTCCACCAGAGCACCGTCTACCATGACATAGCCGTCAAATCCGATCTGCCGCAAGTCATCATTGATTTCACTGGGAAACCGTCCGCTGCATACCATACAGAC
>JABUSI010000399.1 GCA_021442745.1 Erysipelotrichaceae bacterium
TGTGAGGTAGCCGGATACGATCGTGCAGAATTTACTAAAATCGTCGGGAGCAAATATACAAATATAATATATAAAGAAGACAGGGCGATTTTCAGACGTCATGTACAAAGATTGTCTGCTGCTCCGGGAGTCGATTCCTGTGAATACCGAATCGTAAAAAAAGACGGAAGCATTGTGCAGGTACTGGATACGATGGAGTCTGTGGCTGACAGCAGCGGAATAACATACGGGTATGCCTATATACTGGAAAAAAGCGATCTGGCTGCGATGCTCAATATGGCCGAAGAAAAAGATAAAAAGCAGATCGAACTGATTAACAGACAATATGAGGTCCTGGCGGCTCTTGGAAAAGACTACCTGAATGTTTTCCGCGTATGGCTGGATGAGGACAAAGCTCAGATAGTCAATCTGAATGGATATGTAGTCAAGGGAATGGACAAAAACAGCGCGGAATATATTCCTTATTTTCGTTTTTGCAAGCAATATATTCAGGACCGCGTGTTTGCGGATGATCAGCAGAAAATGCTCGAGGCAATGCGTCCGGATACCATTCGTAAAGCTTTTTCTGCAGGAGAAGAGTATACTGTCGTGTACCGTGTGAAAGATAACGGAGAGATACATTTTTACCAGCTCAGGTATATCAGGCTGAACAATATGGAAAATACGGATGAAATAAGCTTTGTTGCCGGTTTCCGGAATGTAGATAAATTAATTGAAGAAAAGAAAGCGCAAAATGAGAAATTACAGAACAGGCTGAAAATCATAAACGCTATTCTCCAGACGTTTACAATGGGGTATTTCATTGATTATGAAAACGATGCTTTCACAGAGTTGTCAAATACAAGAAAAACCATGACCGAAATCATCGGGGAAAACGGAGTGTTTTCAGAAACACTCAAACGATGGGAATCGTCATTTGCGGACAAGGAAGCATTTGGCATCATACATGATTTCCTGGATCCGGAATCCCTTGATAAGCGGCTGGATAATCAGAAATATATGTCTGTCCAGGTTTTAGTCAAGGGCTGCGGTTGGTATGAGTTGTATATGCACGTTGTGGAATGTGATAAATGCGGAAAAGTCATTTCCTGTATTGCTGCCGCCAAGGATATCAGCAAAGAAAGAGAAACTCTGAAACTGGCTTATCTTGATGTGCTGACCGGGGTTATGAACAGAAATGCTTTTGAAAGAGATTTCTGTGCAATTGATGAATGTACGGATTCTGTCGGATTCATCTTCTGTGATATAAACAATCTGAAAAGGACAAATGATACATACGGGCACAGCAAGGGAGACCGGCTTCTGGTTGATTTCTCCAACATTGTAAAACAGTTTTTTTCGGTGGATTGTATTTACAGAGTGGGCGGTGACGAGTTTATATGTATGATTGGCAGGATTGAACAGAATAAGTTTATGACTCGGGTCGGTGAATTTGTTCAGACGGTTACCAAATGCGGGAATATTGTTGCCGTCGGTGCAGCCTACGGAAGCGTAAAAAAGAAAGATTCCCTGTTGCGTGAAGCAGAGAATAAAATGTATGAAATGAAATATAAATGTCAGTGATGTAAATGGTACATTATCTTATACAAAGACATCCGATATATCAATATTCAAGGAATGCCAACGGAACAGATTGATATTAAAAAAGCCGTACTATTCAGTACGGTCTTTTTCTTGATAGAGAAAACGATATGATGGTGAAAACCAGTGATTATCGAAAAACGCCATTGGCTTCAGTTCGGATGTAAACGGGGTAAACAATTCGCCGGAAACATGGTATTCAACAAGTTCCCGTTCTTCCGGTTCAACTTGTCCGTAACCGAAAACACCCAGAACATCCGTTAAATTTTCACAGAATTTGTCAAGCGGAACATCGTAGTATTCGTCATAATTCATCCTACAGGTGACTTCTTTCTTTGACAGGAAGAAGTAATCCGCAAACCGGGATTCGAACTCGTCGGGTGTTAACGTTTCGATGGTATACAAGCCAGCCGCTTTATAAATGAATTCAGGATCGGTACGGTAGAATACCATAACGGTAACGCTTTCGTCGGTGACAGGACCGACAAACACCGTTTCAATACAATTGTATTGCGGGTTGAACCCGCGCAGGATGGAACTGACGGTGTTTGGCTTTGCAACTTTGACGTTTTCGGAAATCGTTTCAACCTTGGACTTGTTGTCAGTACGGGCAAGACGAATTGCTTCCGAAATGTTCAGACCTAAGAACGGGCTGTTTTCTAACGGTTGCATATCACGGAATACATAGGCGAATGTTGCATCGGATTCGCCGACATAATCAATACCGATCCAGTCAACGTGTACCTTTGTCTGTACGCCGTTTTTCTGGTTGATTTCAAGATAGGCAATCATTTTTTCGCCGGCAAAGAAAACACAGACGATACGGTCTTTGCCGGACAGGACGGTACTGACGGTATAAGCCGGAGCACTTCTGGCATTACACATCACGGCATCTAACAGAGACGTGTTTTTTTCAAGAAG
>JABUSI010000101.1 GCA_021442745.1 Erysipelotrichaceae bacterium
AGTGAAAGCCAGTTGTTTGAAGACCTGATTTCAAATTTACAACTTAAAAATTTAACAAAAAAGACAATAACAATGTTGTTTCTTCAGTATAGATTTGACAGTGCGTTTTCAAGGGCAGACATTATGCGCTTAGCTGGTATCAGTTCTACTCCGGCGGGCGAATTGATTGCTAAGTTGAAGACGGCAGAATTGATTACCCCTGTAAAAGGACATGGCAAAGGAAAATACAGATTCATTCGAAAATAGCTGTATAACTTGACTTGTGAAGTGGTTTGCCGTTGATAAATCCGGCTGAAATGAAACAAAAGCTCGTATACATATACCTGTTTACGAGCTGTTTCATTATATGGCTTGTTTCGTATATTTTTCTATTCCGCAGTATATACGTTATTCCCGTTCAGATAGGTTTCCTGAATGGAAACGGTGGTTAATTGCTGAGGGGTCAGCGCGCTCAAGTCTTCTTTGGTGATAAAGAAGTCGGCGAACTTTCCAACATCCAGAGATCCTTTTCTGTCCCATTCGAAGGTGACTTTCGCGCCACCTGCGGTGTAGGTATCCATGGCTTGTTCGAATGTGAGGGTTTCTTTTTCGTTGAAGGAGTATTCCGGATGGGTCATGCTCTTGTGGGTCATGGCACAGGCGATACCGAATAAGGCATGGCATGGTTCTACCGGACAGTCGGTACCGTTGGAAACGGTTGTGCCTTCGTATAACGTTTTGAACATATAGGAAGTGTCGGCGCGTTCTTCTCCGACCCGGTCTTTGACAATCATGGAGTCGTAGTCGGTAAAGATGGTCTGCAGATAACAGTGGTATTTTCTGTCAATGATGTTCTGAATCTGGTCCGGACGGGTAATCTGTACGTGTACCATACCGTAGTGCAGCGGGTTTCCCTGTTCGACTTCCCTGTTGTAGACGTTTAGGACCATATCCAGTGCTTTGTCACCGATGGTATGAATGATGGTCGGCATATTCTTTGTCTTACCTAAGCGGACGTATCCGGTAATATCTTCTTCCGTGAAGATGTTGTAACCGCAGGTATCCGGCTTGTCGTGGTACGGTTCGCTCATATAGGCCGTTCTGGCACCCAAAGAACCATCCATCAATAACTTGATCGGGCCGATCTTATACAAATCGTTACCGACACCCATGGTCAGCCCTTCGTCTAGGAATCGCTGTAAGTCTTTGGCTGACGCAAACTGGCTTTGTTCATTGACACGTACCGTCAATTCACCGCTTTCGCTTAATTGCCGGTAAGCTTCCTGTACTTTCTCATAACTTGATGTCACGGTTAAAAAGTCATCGCTGGCAACAGAAGTTACCCCATACGTATTACAACAAGCCATTCCTAACCGGATGTATCGTTTGATGTCTTCCACGGTCGGTTCCGGACGGGCCTGAACAATGCGTTCAATCGCATTTTCTTCAAAGAATCCTTCCTCAAAGAATATTTTCCCGCCGGATACGGCAGTGTCTTTCGTTACACCTGCCAGTTCCATGGCTTTGGAGTTGGCAACCATCTTGTGTCCGCAGCATCTTGTCAGACAGACCGGTGTATCCGGAAACATTTCGTCCAGTTCTGCCCTGTTGAAAATGCGATGTTCCTCAATCTTATCTTCGTTGTATCCTCTGGCGACAATCCAGCGGGAAGAATCCCGTTTTTCCAGAAGGCTCCGGATTTGTGTCAGGGAAGTACAATCATCCAGTTTCACGTTATCGAGCACAAAGCCAAGATTGACCAGATGCATATGGGAATCAAAGAATCCCGGATATACGTATTGTCCCTGTAAATTGATGACTTCATCGCTTTGGTTTGCGATTTCTTCATCGGTTCCGAAGGCGGTAAACTTCCCGTCTTCCGTTAAAAATGCCGTATGCGGCTTGTTGTACAAATGTCCGTTGATATATCCGGTTTTCATATAATCCCCTCGATTCTCATGGTGTCATTCTACCATAGGATGATGCTATAATACTATAAGGAGGACACAACAATGACAACAACAGTAAAACCTGCCACAGACGGCGACATTTATGTTCCATACGAAAAGCGTACGGGTGCGGAATCCATCGTATATTTTACCCGTGATTTATCGCCGGAAGGCTTGCAGAAAATCTATCAGAAAGTCAATTCCGTATTGCATGGCAAAATCGGAATCAAACTGCATACAGGAGAACAATACGGACCGAATATCATTCCTCGTCCCTGGGTGAAAAACCTGATTGAAAAGGAATTGCCGGAAGCTACCATTCTGGAAACGAATACGTATTATGTAGGAGACCGGTATACCACGGAATTGCATCGGGAAACATTAAAAGTCAACGGCTGGACGTTTGCGCCGGTTGATATCATGGATGAAGAAGGAACAATGATGCTGCCGGTAAAAGGCGGAAAGTGGTTTACCGAGATGGCTTGCGGTTCCCATATGACGGATTATGATTCTTTATTGATTCTGACGCACTTCAAAGGTCATGTACAAGGCGGATTCGG
>JABUSI010000183.1 GCA_021442745.1 Erysipelotrichaceae bacterium
AACAACACCTTCAATCTGATTGGTAAGTACAATTTCATCAATCAGACATTTTCTCAGATACTGACTTTTCGCAATTTCCGGCAAACTGATTCCCAACGAAGTCACCGATTTATCCAGTTTGGCAATATCATATGCCAAACCCATAACCTCAGAATTCAACGTAAAAAATACCTGCTTCTTGTTGACACAGAACTCAAGGTGAACCGTATCCTCGCATTCAAAACGAGATTTGTAGATTCGCATGTATTCATCCGGTTTTGCGTAGTATAACTTCTTCAACGATTGATATATCACGGTATCACCCCTTTTAAGTGTACTCAATAATATATCATTTCAATTTAAAAAACAACAGTATTTTTAAATCGTTCACGATTTTTATATACTTTTGTTTTAAATTTTATGGTGTTTTTTAAATTATAACGTCACCGTTACCTTTGACAATCCCACCGGCGCATCCGGATTATACCCTCTCGCAAATGCCAGGATACAACAGAACAATTGAGAGAATACGGCTAACGGACATACCGCATCGATACCTTCCGCTTCTTTCGGAAGCAGGATGGCTTCATTACCATAGGATACGTATTCTTCCTTGTTGGTTACAACCAAGGTGGATATGCTGAAATCATTCTGTAACTTCTGAATGAGACTCAACGTACTTTCATCCGTCGTTTTATCAGTCAAATAAAAGATAACCGGTGTAAAGCGTCTGGTTGTCGCAATCGGGCCATGCGGATAATCGCAACTGGAATACGTTTTCGCAATCGTATAACTCGCTTCCATAATCTTCAGTTCCGTTTCGTGTGCCACCGCAAAACTGAAACCTCTCGCTAAAATCGTAATGTCATTAGCATTACGGAACAACGTAACAGCTTTCGCAATATTCTCTTCCATGCCACTGTCTAATGTTTTTTGAATCATTGACGGCATATCATGAACACTCTTCAATAGCGATTCATTTTCCGCAATGTACGCAACTAACAACAGTACCAGAATCGTCGATGCCATATACGATTTCCCGGCCGTAAAGGAATATTCCTTTTCCACTTCCATATTCAGATAATGTGTACCGGCATTGCGCATCAGACATTCCCGTTCGTTGGTAATGGAAACGGCAATACCACCGTCATTTTTACATTTCTCCAATACCGTATACGCATCTTGCGCCATACCGCATTGCGAAATTCCAATCACCAGACAATCCCCCAGATTCATTTTCCCGTTCATCCGGGTAATTACCGATGGAGAACACATAGATGCCACAGCATCGGTATACACTTCAAACGCATACTTTCCAACAATTAACGCATGTTCGCTGGAACCTCTTCCCACCAATACCACTTTGGAAATCCTGCGTTCTCTGACCAGTTTTGCGATTTCTTTAACATTCTCTTCATTCTTTTCGATGCATACCTTCATCAATTCCGGTTGTTCATAGATTTCCCTGTGTAAATCCGAATGACTGACATCATATGTAAACATACTGTATCCTCCTGTTATTCTTTCGTAACGGGCATCGAGATTGCCCCGTCGATTTCACATACCTTTGCGGCATATTCCGACGCAAACCGCATCGCATTCCGGATAACTTCATCCGAAACATTACTTTCTTTGCGATATCCCTGTTGGTACAGACTGTATACCAATGCGCTGATATACCCGTCTCCGGCACCTAACGGATCAACTACATCCGCTTCCGTAATCGTTCCTTCATAAACGGAATCATGATAAACAATAACCGGATTTTCATCCCCTCTGGTAAACAGTGTCATACAGGAAATTTTATTATTTCCAACAAAATTCACGCATTCTTCTATTGTCCGTCCGGAACACGAAAACTGCGCAATATCCGTATACGGCATCACCAGCGAAAAGTATTCCTCCGTCCGGTATTTATCCTTTTCTCCGAAATCGTACACAAAGATTCCGGTATATTCCTTCAATTTACGGATTTCCTTTTCCATCTTGGAATTGCAGCTTGATAATACGGCATCAAAAGACTGAATGTATCCGATGTCTGATTCATCAATCTCTAAAAATCCCGGAAAATTTTCTCCCAAATCCACCCGTAAAAAGTTGCGTACCCCGTTTTCCATACTATGCATACAGCATTTCGTCGTTCCGTTTTCATACGTTTTACAGTTCTCGTACTTCACCTTATACGTATCCAGGACATACTGTAAATACTTCCCGTAAAAGTCCAGAGAGATATTTCCCAGGTAATGGCTGTCTGCCCCTAATTTCGACAGATTTACCGCAACATTTACCGCATTTCCTCCCGGATAACACAACGTGTCATTGTATACGTCAAACACGTTGTCACACATCGCTAATGTCCGCATCAATATGACACCTTCCGGTAATATCTTCGTGTATTCAGGTCATGATTTTTAATAACTTCCATATTCTTACTGATCCGTTGCAGCAATGCGTTCATCACCACCGGTGACAACAACCCTCTGAATTCGTCGGAAAT
>JABUSI010000361.1 GCA_021442745.1 Erysipelotrichaceae bacterium
CCATCCGTATTCACACGGACATTTACCAGATTCCCGGACAAGGAAACCCCTACGCTCATATGCAGTTTCCGCTGGATACTCATCCGTTTCAGGGCATCGGAAATGTACACTTCCCCGAACGTTTTCAGATTTTCCATCTGATTTGTGCAGAACTCCATCGCATGTCGTTCCCTGATGACTGCCTGATACGATTCTTCATCCACGCCATAGGCATACTGCAGAATAAACGCTTCCATCTGCCGTGCCTTAAACGATTTAATCCGGTACTGCGGGTCAAACAGATAATTCTTTTCCGCACCTTCCGACACCGCCAGTATCGTTAATTCATGATTCTCATTGGCATCGCAATAAAACGTCCAGTTTTCCATCCGCCGGTATTTGTGCAGATCAATCCCTTCCACAACCAGATCCTTCTGGCAAGGCAGCACATACGTTTCCATAAATGCCGGCATCAGACTTTCTTCAATCTGCAAGTCCATCGACAAGGCTTCCGTCAATGCCAGCACTTCCTTCGGCTGATCCGCCGTATGACGAATCAAAGTATGGTCTTCCCACTGATACCAGCAACCGGACACATACGTTCCTTCCGGCATTTCCTGCTCACAGGAATAATACGACAATCCGTACTGCTGTTGTTTTTCAAACCGCAGCGGAATGGCAATATTTCTTGTTTCCGCCGTTACATCCGTACAGTCGGATTCATCCAGATCCGCCATACAGTCAAAAAACATCGGTAAAACACCATCCGATACCAGAATGTGCCGCGGGTCGTAAAAAGAATTGAACCGGCAATACCACTGCAGAAACTCCAGTAACCGTCGGGAGTTGTGGTCAAAGACTTCCTTCGTATGACAGAATTCCAGTTCTTTTCCGTATTTATACGTTTCTTCATTCTGTAAACGGTTCAGTAATTCCGGAATACTTTTGACAACGTAATACCGGTCCTTCCCGATTTTTAACTCAAACGCCTTGCAATTATCGTTTCGGTAATACGAATAATAACCCGTCGCTTCCTTCAGTTGCAGATGCACGCTTCCTCTTGCCAGTACCGGCAAGGAAATCTGTTCATTCTGCTTTCTGGCAATCAGCAGTTTCGTCCAGTCCAGACTACGCTGCAGATTCATTTTCCCTTTGGTACCGATGATGTCATTCGCCAGTTGAACCAGTTCAAACGAACTGACAAACACTTCTTCCCATAACGCCATGCTTTCTTCCATCCGTTCGGTATTTCTGACATACGGAACATCCAGGGCATTGACATTTTCCTGCAGCCACGACAACAACGCCGCTACATGGGCACACTTGATACTTTCCGCACAATACGGACAATTGCAGTCAGCCGTTTCAATCAAACCGTTCCAACCGATTTTCACATAACTGCAGGATTCATACTGCCGCACGGAAAAAACAGCCATCGCACACAAACCGTCTTCCTGCTGGTCCACAATAATCTGCTTCATAACCGCATCGTTCAGATAATTCATCCGCAGGTTGTAATTCTTGGAGTTATTGACGCAATCGAAGATCTGTGCCGTCGTCAGTCGTATCGGTTTTTTCAGTTTCATACAACATCACCACCTTATAGAATACCATACGTAAAAGTGAAAAACTATTATCAAGTTACATAGACAACGAATATAAAAAAATGATACAATGCTTGCATGTCATGGAGGACTTTCCTATGAGCATCGTCGTCATCGGGGCAATTTTTGTCGATATCAAAGGGTTTTCGGAATATCAGTATCTTCCGGAAGGAAGAAACAAAGGGCACATCCAGTACATTCATGGCGGAGTTGCCAGAAACGTAGTGGAAAACATCGCCAACATCGAATTACGACCGACGTTTGTCAGTCTGGTCAATACCGAAGCGGTAGGACAGGACGTCATCCGCCGTCTGAAACAGCACAAGGTGAATACGGACTACATCCGTACCGTTCCAAACGGCAGCGGTACCTGGCTGGCCGTTTTTGATGAAAACGGTGACTTAGCCGGTTCCATATCCGAACGGCCGGATCTGATGCCGATTTACGACATCCTGAAGGAACACGGAGACGAACTGTTTCAGAACTGTACGTCCGTCGTTCTGGAAGCGGACATTGACCGGGATATCGCCAATCTGGTTTTCCATCTCGCCAGAAAATACAACAAGAAAGTATTCTCCATCGTCTCCAATATGGCCATTGCGTTACGCCGCAGGGATCTGATTAAAAACTTCGACTGCTTCGTCTGCAACGACATCGAAGCCGGACAACTGTTCCAGAAAGATTACTCTTCCATGTCCGTGGAAGACATGATGGAAGAGCTTCGCAAAGACGTCGAAGCCGCCGAAATCAAAGCCATGGTTGTCACCTTAGGTGCCAGAGGTTCCATCTTTACCGATAACACCGGTAAAGTCGGATACATGCCGGCTGACAAGGCCGAATTAAAAGACACCACCGGAGCCGGCGATGCCTTCTGTTCGGGATTGGTCATCGG
>JABUSI010000356.1 GCA_021442745.1 Erysipelotrichaceae bacterium
AGGCCTCATCTCCCTGTATGTGCAATGCACGCTATTTGTTTTGCTGTCTTTCAGAGAAACAGCATCTCTTGTGTTCATAGTTCAACACAACGAACCGGACACCATAACACAAACACAACCCCAGGGCTTTCACCCGGGAAAACTAACGTTGTGCTTTGAACCGTTCGAAAGCGTCTTCAAACGTATCGTCCGGTAAATACAGACAGTTGAATGTTACTTCGCGGGTAGCCATCATTTCGTCAATGGCTAACGATGCTTCGTTGGTTTCGGTACGCAAACGCTGTAAAACAGCATTCAGACTGTTACGGTTGTAGTCATATTCGGTAACGACTAAGGTACGGTGAACCAGAGCTGCCGGTTTGCCTTCGTTGTCTTTGGTATGCAAAGTGTCGGTACCTTTGGTTTCGGTTGTTTTGTTTTGTTTCAGTTCCTGTAAACTGCGGATCAACTCCTGTGCCAGGGCATTCTGTGCTTTCGCCCCGTCAATGTCAAGCTTTGTTTCTTCGTAAATAGCCATCTTGGATTTCTGAATCGTGACGGTTAATTCACGTTTTGCCTTTTCAACGGAAAGACAGAAGTCGACCATTTCGTCAAAGGTATACGAAAACGGCTTGTCGCAAGCGGATTCCGGTTCGTCCGTAACGTCTTCACCAAGACCGACGGATTTCAGCAGGTGCGTCTTTTTGGTTGACGCAAAGTATGACGGATCGAGTGCTGAAATGGCATCTTTGTGCAACTGGCTTAAGGTTGTTTGTAAGCGAAACGTTTCTTTTAATTTCATACACAGTACCTCTTTTCCTTTTTGAGAACAAGTGTATTATAAACCCGGTTTTTTCATTTTTTCAATTTTACCGGAATTTTTGTTAAAATATATGGAAACAGGAGTGATTTTTATGCTTTTCTGCAAGAAGATGAACAGCGAACTCGGAGAACTGACCCTAGTTGCCAGTGAAAAAGGTCTTGTCGGGCTTTGGATAGAAGGCCAGAAGTATTATTTAGGGAAAGTCCGGGAGGAAATTGTGATGCAGGATACGGATATCCTGAATCAGGCACAAACGTGGCTGAAACGGTATTTTTCCGGAGAGAAACCGGAAATCAGTGAATTGCCGTTAGACGTCAGGGGAACGGATTTTTCCGCAATGGTATGGGAGCTGTTGTGTGAAATTCCGTACGGCTTTACGTGTACCTATAAGCATCTTGCGGATACCGTGGGAAGAAAGACGGGAAAAAAGATGAGTGCGCAGGCAATCGGACAGGCGGTAGGACACAATCCCGTTTCCATAATTATTCCTTGTCATCGCGTTGTCGGCGCAAACGGTTCGCTAACCGGATATGCCGGAGGAATTGACAAGAAAGTATGGCTTCTGAAACACGAAGGGGCATATCGTACAGAGTTTTTTGTGCCGGTATCGCAACGTAAATGAAATAACGCAAAAGGAATATCCAAAAAGAAAACGAGAATATTGAAAGCGTTTTCGGCAAATAGGATATTCCTTTTTTGTGCTTTTTGTGTATAATAGTTCATTGTTGAACAGTTCTATATTGAACTATTAGGAGGCTGTATGAGTCAATCGGAAAAGGAACGGTTATCGTTTCAGGTGTACAAGACCAATAAAATGATGCGTCAGTTGATTGACCGGTATTCCATGGAAAAAGGAGTAGAGGACATTGCGTTGGTTCATGGCTGGATTTTAGGATATCTGGCGGATCATGAAAACGAGGATGTATATCAGAAAACCATTGAAAAACGGTTTTCCATTGCCAAATCGCATGTAACCGGTATTCTGAAGACATTGGAATCACAAGGATATATTACCCGGTGTTCGGTGAAAAACGATGCACGTCTGAAAAAAATCCGTCTGACGGAAAAAGGGAGAGAGTCCGATCTGGCCGTTCGTCAGTCCATTGATGAGATGGAATCCGTTCTCAGTGAGGCACTGAACGATGAAGAAAAAAGTCAGTTGATTTCCTTATTACAGAAACTCCAGTTCAACGTTGCAGAAAGAAGGTAGTTGTATGTTGAAGACATTATCGCAGAGTATTCGCGAATACAAGAAACCGTCTGTTCTTACCCCGTTGTTTATGTGCGGGGAAGTATCGATGGAATGCATGCTGCCGTTGGTTATGTCAAAACTGATTGACGGATTGAATCACGAATCCATGGAAGAATTGCTGATGTATGGTCTGATTCTGGTTTGTCTGGCGTTTCTGGCACTGTTTTTCGGCTGTATGTCAGCCCGTTGTGCTGCCGAAGCCAGCTGCGGATTTGAGAAGAACTTACGCCACGACTTATTTTACCGGATTATGGATTTCTCGTTTTCCGATGTGGATACGTTTTCTTCCAGTTCCCTGGTAACCCGTCTGACAACGGACGTTACACACGTTAAGAATGCGTACGGCATGTTGCTTCGGATGGCTGTCCGGGTACCGCTGATGTTTTTATTTTCCATTATTAT
>JABUSI010000157.1 GCA_021442745.1 Erysipelotrichaceae bacterium
CTTTCCGCACACAGAAAGGCATACAAAGGAAACGCAATCCGTCCGATAATCCGCAGGATTTTATATCGCGGAAACAGAAAATACCCGATGTGATCGATGGTCATCGTCACCAAGGCAATCCATTTCAGATGATAACTAGTGAGTTTTTTCATACTCTTCAAAGAACGTCAGGAATTTTTCGGTTGCCTTACCCCGGTGACTGACGGCATTTTTCTGTTCCGGCGTCAATTCGGCACTGGTACAACCACACTCAGGGATATAGAAAATCGGATCGTACCCGAATCCGTTGGTTCCCCGGATTTCCCGGGCAATTTCCCCTTCCATAACACCCGTAAAAACACGTGTTTCTTCATTTGGTACGGCTATCGCAATGGAACACACAAACCGTGCCGTACGATCGGTCTTGCCCTCCATCCGCTGTAACAATACCTTGTTTTTGTAGTCATACGGTGTATCGTGTCCCAGATATCTTGCCGAATGAATACCCGGTTCTTTGTTTAACGCATCGATTTCCAGTCCGGAATCATCCGCAATCGCAACCACACCCAGTGCATCGGAAACCGTCTTCGCCTTAATTGCCGCATTTTCCTCAAATGTCGTACCGTTTTCGATGATTTCCACTTCCTTGTCAATATCTTTCAGACACAGGACTTCATATCCCATCGGCTCTAACATTTCCTTGAATTCTTTTACTTTGTTGACGTTTCCCGTCGCAATCATAATCTGTTTCATATTGCCTCCTACCTGATTGGAATTTCAAACAATTCCAGCCAATCCGCTTCACTCATGGAACCGATTCCGGTACTGCTGTTTTCCACAAACACATCCGCAATCCCTTTTTTCTTTTCCTGTAATTCCATGATACGCTCTTCAATGCTGTCTTTCATTACCAATTTATATACCGTCACCGGATTTTTCTGTCCGATCCGGTGTGCTCTGTCTGTTGCCTGGTTCTGGGCACTGATGTTCCACCACGGGTCCAGATGAATGACCGCTTCCGCTTTGGTCAGATTCAATCCCGTTCCCCCGGCCTTCAGGGAAATCAGAAAGACCGTCGTATGATCCATCTGAAACTGACTCACCAGCCGTTGCCGTTCGGTTTTATCCGTACTGCCTTCCAGAAGGTAATAGGAAATATTCCGTTGCTTCAGTTGTTCTTCCACTAAAGATAAGAAGGAAGTAAATGCCGAGAACACCAGAACCTTCTTGCCGCCATCCTGTAAGGATTCAATCAGTTCCATACACGCATTCAGTTTACTGGACGGTACCGTAACCGTCTCATCCACTAACCGTCTGTCCAGACACAACTGCCGTAATCTTGTTAACATTGCCAGTACTTCAATCTTACCGGTCTGAATACCCAGTTTCTGCTTGACTTCCTTGTTCACAACCGCAAGATTTGCCAGATACTGTTTCCATTCATCGGATTCAAAAGTAATCGGAACCACCACTTCCGTCTTCTCCGGCAATTCCCGCAATACGTCATTTTTCCGCCGGCGCAGAATAAACGGACTGACCATCTTCTTCAGTTCCTCCGACAATTCCTGATCCTCATCCCTTACAACCGGACGCTCGTAGTTGGTCTGGAAATAATGATAGTTGAATAAGAATCCCGGCATCAGGAAATCAAAGATCGACCATAACTCTGCCAGATTGTTTTCAATCGGCGTCCCCGTCATTGCCAGCCGATGCTCACACTGCAATTGCTTGACACTCAATGCACTCTGCGTCTTCTGATTCTTTATATACTGTGCTTCGTCCAGTACGACGTAGTACAGCGACAAGGAATTGTACTGCTCAATGTCCCGTTTCAGATAATCGTATGATGTAATCGATACGTCATAATCCGCAATCTTCCGGATCAATTCCTTTCGCAGCATCTGGTTTCCCATAATAATCTGTGACGTCACATCCGGCGCAAACCGCTGCAATTCCTGCTGCCAGTTAAACAACAGGGAAGAAGGACAGACAATCAGGGAATGATGTTCGCTTGATCTGGCGCTGTCCAGTACGCTGATGCACTGCAGCGTTTTCCCCAGTCCCATATCATCTGCCAGGATACCGTGAAAGCCCAGTTGTTCCAGCTGTTTAATCCACCTGTATCCGTCTTTCTGATAATCCCGCAAGACGGTTTCATACCTTTCCGGTATTTCCAAAGACGATTGGTTCCAGTGATTCAGGGAATCCATCAGCTGATTAAAACTTTCATCCCGTAACACCTGCATCTGTTCAAACGCATCATCGGTATTGGCCAGACGCATAGCCACACTCGGATCGAGCACATACTGTCCGTCTTCCATCTTCTGATTGGACAGATACAGCTGCCGGTCCAGTTTTACCAGTTCGCTCAGTTCTTCATTCTGTTCCAGATTCACAAACGTACCGTCTTTCAGACGATAGTATTTCTTCTTTTTATGATAAGCCCGCAGAATCT
>JABUSI010000203.1 GCA_021442745.1 Erysipelotrichaceae bacterium
GCATTCATCAGGATTTCCGCAATGGATACGCTGTAGTTCGGAATGAACACAACCTTGATAAAGCCGTTGACTTCCGGATCGTTATTGACGACATTGGCAACAGAGTGAATCAGCTCAATAACCTTTTTCGCAAAGGTGTAAGCCGGTGCTGCCTTCGCCGCAAAGAAATACGTTCTCGGATACGGACGGTAATTCGGGTCCGCTTTCATCTTCTGGTACGTATACATGATACGCAATACGTTCAACAGCTGTCTCTTGTACGCATGCAGACGTTTTGCCTGTACGTCAAAGATGGAATTCGTATCCACGGTAATACCCAGAGTCTTCTGAATATACGCTGCCAGGATTTCCTTCCGCTGTTTCTTCACTTCCATAAACCGGTTCTGCAGAATCGGATCGTCCACGTGAGCCATCAGATTGCCCAGTTGTTCCGGATGATCAATCCATTCCGGCCCGATGGTTTCATCCAGCAAAGAACGAAGCTGCGGGTTGGAATATGCCAGCCAGCGACGATGGGTTACCCCGTTGGTCTTGTTGTTGAACTTTTCCGGGAATACCGTATAGAAATCTTTCATGCAGTCGTTCTTCAGGATTTCCGTATGCAACGCTGCCACTCCGTTGACGGAATACCCGGCAACGATACCCAGATGCGCCATATGAACCATACCTTCACGGATGATGGCTACCCGGTTGGTGAAATGGAAGTCATTGAACTTCGCGTTCACTTCCCGGACAAAGCGGGCATTGATTTCTTCGATCAGCATATAAATACGCGGTAACAGACGCTGAATCATATGTACCGGCCACTTTTCCAACGCTTCCGCCATAACGGTATGGTTGGTGTACGCCACGGTATGGGTTACGATATCCCATGCCTGTTCCCAGGAATACTTGTATTCGTCCAACAGGATTCGCATCAGTTCCGGAATAACCAGAATCGGGTGCGTATCGTTCATCTGGATACAGTTCTTTTCCGCAAAATTATCCAGGTTCGGATAGGTACGCAGGTGCTGTTTCACCATTGCCTGTACACCGGCTGACGCAAAGAAGTATTCCTGCTTGATCCGCAGAATTCTTCCTTCTTCCGTGGAATCATCCGGATATACGTTCTGGGAAATCTTGTTGACTTCCTGAATGTACGTAATGAAGTCGTGTCCTTCAATACCTTCTTCGTTCGCTTCCGGTTTCCACAGACGCAACGTATTCGTTACCTTGGTGTTGTGACCGACAACCGGTACGTCATACGGTACGGCCTTAATGGTTTCGGCATCCAGATGACGGACTTCCATCGTACCGTCTTCACGGAAAGACGTTTCAATTCTTCCCCAGAATTTTACGTTTACCGCATGTTTTGCCTTACGGACTTCCCACGGGTTGCCGTAACGCAGCCACATATCCGGCACTTCCACCTGCTTGCCGTCAATGATTTTCTGTTTGAACAGACCGTAGTCATACCGGATACAGTTTCCGTTGCCCGGAAGTTCCAGTGATGCCAGGGAATCCATGAAACAGGCAGCCAGTCTTCCCAAGCCCCCGTTTCCTAATCCGGCATCCGGTTCCAGTTCTTCCAGATCGTTAATATCAATATTCATCTCTGCCAGGCCTTCCTTGACAATGTCGTAGATGCCTAAGTTCATCAGGTTGTTTGTCAGCAAGCGACCGATTAAGAACTCCATGGAAAAATACCACATCTGACGGCTCTGATTGTTCGCAACGGCTTCCTTGGTCTGTTTCCAGTTGACCGATGCGTACTCTCTTGTCATATCGCCTAACAGCAGGAATCGTTCAATGATGTGAGACTGCTCAACCGAACGGCCGTACGCTTCGGCCATCCGTTTGGTGTACTCAGCGACAAACTCCTCCTTGTTTTGAAACATAAACGTTTCTCCCTTCTAATACTTACTTCTTTGTTTCTGTTTTCTTGGTTTCCGTTTCTGTTTTTGTTTTTCTCTTTGCTTTTTTCTTGCAAGAGAAGATGATACCTGCAAAAGGAGCAATCCGGATGACGGTACTCTGCTTATACTGCTTGAACGGTACAGGTTCCGTCTTTACCGGCTTGAAATTACACATGTTGCATCCGTCGTAAATATCCTTTTCGGAATTGTACAATTCCGTATACGTTCCTTCGTACGGAACACCGATGCGATAGTTCTCATAGGAAGCAGGTGTCATATTCAACACCACAACGTAGCATCCGTTTTCATCTTCACGATAATAACTGTAAATGCTCTGTTCGGTGTTATCGGCATCAATCCATTTAAAACCGTCCTGTGCATAGTCTTTACTGTAGAAGGCACTGTGATTGGAATAAATCCGTGCCAGATCGGTAAAGGCTCTGTCAAACGTGACGTGACGCGGGTATTTCATCAAGAACCAGTCTAATTCTTTCGCTTCGTCAAATTCCCGGAAATG
>JABUSI010000189.1 GCA_021442745.1 Erysipelotrichaceae bacterium
TTCATCTTCTTTTCGACACCGTCAATGGATGCCATTGCCAGTTGTTTCAGTTCTTCATCAATCGGTTCACATACGTTCGGATTGGTGACCTTACCGCCGAAATATTTGTTGGTCATACTGACGGTACGGTTGACTAAGTTTCCTAAAATATTTGCCAGATCGCTGTTAACCCGTTCGGTAACCAGTTCCCAGGTAATCGTTCCGTCCTGCGCAAACGGCATTTCATGCAATACATAATAACGGACTGCATCCACACCAAAAATATTTACCAGATCGTCCGCATAAATCACATTACCCTTGGACTTACTCATCTTGTCTTCTCCGACTAACAGCCACGGATGACCGAATACCTGTTTCGGCAATTCGATACCCAGTGCCATCAGCATAATCGGCCAGTAAATGGTATGGAACCGCAGGATATCCTTACCGATCAGATGCACGTCAGCCGGCCAGTATTTGCCGTACAATTCGCCATGATTGCCATCCATATCAAAACCTAAACCGGTAATGTAGTTGGACAAGGCATCAATCCATACGTATACAACGTGACGGTCATCAAAATCCACCGGTACGCCCCACTTGAATGACGTACGGGAAACGCACAGATCCTGCAATCCCGGACGCAGGAAGTTATTCAGCATTTCGTTCTTACGGGATTCCGGCTGAATAAACTGCGGATTCTGTTCGATGTGTTCAATCAGACGATCCTGATATTTACTCATACGGAAGAAATACGCTTCTTCTTTTGCCTTTTCCACAGCCGCACCGCAATCCGGACACTTGCCGTCTTTCAATTGCGATTCGGTAAAGAAGGATTCGCAAGGCTTGCAGTACCATCCTTCGTATTCACCCTTGTAAATATCTCCCTGGTCATGCAGTTTCCTGAAAATCTTCTGCACTTGTTTGACATGATAGTCATCCGTTGTCCGGATAAACTTATCATAGGAAGTATTCATCAGATCCCAGATGTCCTTGATTTGTCCGGCAACACCATCCACAAACTGCTGCGGTGTCATTCCGGCTGCATTCGCCTTATCTTCAATTTTCTGACCGTGTTCATCCGTACCCGTCTGGAAGAATACGTCATATCCGGTAGCCCGTTTGTATCTTGCGATACTGTCTGCCAGCACGATTTCATACGTATTTCCGATATGCGGTTTACCGGAAGTATAAGCAATCGCGGTCGTAATATAATACTTACCTTTGTTTTCCATGTTCTCTCCTCCTCAAAATAAAAAACCCGTCCTTATAAGGACGAGATGTCATTCATCACGTGTTACCACCCTACTTCGTTATCGCATCACTGCGATAACCTCATCAAGTACACTTTCGTATACTCTGTGTCTGTAACGGGACCTCCCGTCATGACCTACCTATCGGCCACAAAACTCCAAGACCATGTTCCTCTGTTTACTTCTTGTTTCCCGTTTCACCAATTCCGGGAACTCTCTTGGCAAGGTTCGTCAGAGTACTCTTCTTTTCACCGCATTTACTCGTTTATCTTACCCCCGTAACTGCGATTAGTCAATTCTTTTATGGGGCAGTTATGGTATAATGGAAAAAAGAGGTCGATTGTATGAAAAAACTGTTATTTTTAGGTGGCTCCGCTGCCTTGTTAAGCTATATCGGATCCGAGTTAAGCAAAGCCAGAAACCGATATGACGTCAGTCAGAAAGTCCTTTGTACGGATGACTTTGATTTCGTAGCCGAATCCCTGCCGGATGCCATCAGCGGTACGAAACAATTGTCCTGTACGTACCGGATGAACGACAAAACCGGAAAAAAACTGGGATGCATTACGTTATTTATGGGGCAGGAAAAGAACTCCTACTATGGCGGACATATCGTTTACGAAGGATATGAACAATACAAAAAGGCAGCTTATCTGCAAGCACTCGAAATCGCAAAGAAACAATTCATGAGTCATGTGTATTTCGTATGCAATGCCAAAGACAAGTCTGCCATCTCGTTTTATGAATCATTAGGTGCCGTATACAACAAGGATCTGCTCATTCCGGAAGGCGAACGCCTGTATACGAATAAGAAGCAGAAACCGATGAAACAATACAAACTGACGTTTGAGTATCCGAAGAAATAGCGAAACAGCTATTTCTTTTTTATTGTATGCGTTAATGCGTAATTCGAAACCGCCAGGAAGTTCTCATCGTACGGATACATACTCTGTCCGAACTTCAGCCACATTTCACCCCATGACAATCCTTCTTCCAGCAAATACTGCTGTACCAAAGGATGACGGGTGATATCGTTGTTTTCCTGCTTTGTCAGATCCACGCATTTTTCTTCATCGTATAGCTTACACTGCAGGTCGCACTCCAGTTTGTCACACTGATACGCAAACAGGGCTTCCTTCGT
>JABUSI010000221.1 GCA_021442745.1 Erysipelotrichaceae bacterium
GTATAAAACCTGACTTTTTTTATTATATTTTCAAAAAATCAGGATTTTACTGAACAAAAAGGTAAAATCCAATCAAAAAGATGAACCACCGCAACGGTTGATTCATCTTTTTTCGTTTAATTGATTTCGTTGAACTTCACAATCGTTTCAGCGAAAAGATCAGCCATATTCTTTTCAATCTTTTCCTGAATCTTCAGCTGGTTCTTCAATACAGCCTTCAGCGTCTTGATTTCGCTTGCATAATTCGCTTTTTCCTGTTCCATCTTCTGTTCTACGGAAGTAATAACATCCCACAGGTTTTCTCCCGGATAACGAATCAGACCTTCTCCCCAGGTATCCGTTGCCTTATTCAACGTCCGGTCCAGCATGTATGCATAGGTTTCCTTGGAGAATTCATAAGCATACCAGTTATAGTCAACACCATACAGGTATTCATCGTATGCCTTGGCACCGTCACCGTCTTCCAAGGCTTCGATGGCTTCTTCCAGGTTTTCTATGTTCCATTCGTTCAGTTCGAACGGGAAGATGGTATTGTCATCATAGTCCAGTGCCAGATAATTGTCGGTAATGAAATCATACATTTCATGCAACTGTACGTTCAAAGCGATAGCTTCCTTACGAAGTGTTTCTTTTTCTTCTGCACTTTCTGCCTTTGCGTATGCATCATTCATATCCTTAACCAGTTGATCCACTCTCTGGCTGGCAGCATATACCCCGGCAAAGTCCAGATCGCTTTCACCGTCATATACTTCTTCCATAGCTTTGAAATGAGAAGTGAATTCCATTGGTCTTACAGCCAGAGCATCCATCCGGCAATACAAATCCGCAAACAAGTCCAGAACGGCATTCCAGGCATTCATATCCACACCCAAAGCGATGTTATCCATAGTGGAATGATATGCCGTGTCATCATAGATTTCGGTCGGGTACGCCGTATTGGCAATGATGGAAGGAACACCGGCACGGATATAACTGAAGTCTTCCGTCCATACGGATGTATAAGCTTCCGCAAAGAATTCCAGACCGTACCGTTCACTTACTTTATCACAGGAATCTGACGCAAACTCAGCCAATTCATCAACACAAGCCAGGCGGAACTGTGTATGACCCGGCACAGTATACATACCGTCAATGTTCAGAATCGCAAATGCGTTTTCTGCCCATTCCGGATGCATATGTGTGATCATGTTGTAAGCGCCGCGTGACCAGTCATATTCCGTATCACTCTTGCCCCATTCTTCGGCACCATGGAATACGAAACGGATTGTCTTGTCAGGTGTATATCCGCTTTCCTTGATTGCCTTGGCGATAGCCAGTACGTTACCCACACCCTGTGCATCATCAAAGAACGTATGATAGTATCCGTCATAATGAGAGAAGAAATAGATTACTTCATCCGTAGCACCTTTGATTTCGGTATAGATGTTACGTGAAGTTCCGGAAGATACCACGCTGTCAACATCCAGTCGAACCGTTGCTTCACCGGTTTCTCCCATCAGATTCTGCAATGTCTTGGATGAATTCTTACTGACCGCAAACGCAGGAGTATATGCCGGACCACAGAAATCCTGGGAACCGATGGTATCATCATCATACGTTGCATAACCGGAAACGTTACATACAAGAGCACACAAAGCACCGTGTAAATATGCTTCATAGGAAGGATGATTCACCCACCATTCGTTTGCCTGGTCAATGTCCAGCAATACGACTTTTCCCGTAACATCCAGTCCTTCGTAATCGGCTTCGGTACCTCTTCCGACATATACAACCTGTACTTCATCGTTGAAAGTCAGATTCGTCGCAAATCCTCCCAGAACAAGATACTGTTCCTGTCCGTTTTCATCCGTATAGTAAATACGACCTTTGTTAAAAGACCATGTATCGGTATCAAAAGATTCCACTACCGGTTCCAGACCGAGTTTGGTAATTTCATCAATGATGATTTCACCGGCTTCGTATTCTGCCTGTGAACCGCAGGAACGGTTTCCGACATCCGGATTATCACCTAATTCGGAGATTCTTTTCGTAATGTCATAGGCATAGGAAGAATCCAATGCCGTACTTAACGCATTCAACCCGGTATCCTCCTCTTTCTTGCCGTCCGTCGGTTCTTTTGCTGTGCACCCGCACAACAGCAACGCAACTGCCAGCAATGTCAAAAACTGTTTTTTCATGTTCAGATTTCCTCCCTTTTTTATCAAAAAAAACAGGCGTTCGCAAAACACCTGCTGAAAATGCCGTCTTTTTTAGTCCTCTCTGCACACAGAAATCGCTTCTTACTGACCATTCTACAAGTATTTTGCTAACTTATAAAACTGAGCTTTGAACTCAATCAATAAGGGTGATATACCCTTCCGCATTCC
>JABUSI010000065.1 GCA_021442745.1 Erysipelotrichaceae bacterium
TGGCTGCGCTGCGATATGACCAATAAGGATGCACAGGAATTTGCGAAGGAAGTATTGAATCATATGCGTGAAAAACTGTCCGATTACCAGGAAGAATACGGAAACCTGTATAACCTGGAAGCGACTCCGGCAGAAAGTACCACATATCGGTTCGCAAAACACGATAAGGCAAAATATCCGGATATCATTACCGCAAACGAAAACGGCGATCCGTACTATACCAACTCTTCTCACCTGCCGGTAGGATTTACCAGTGACGTATTTGAAGCATTGGATATTCAGGATGAATTGCAGACGTTGTATACGTCAGGAACCGTATTCCATGCCTTTTTGGGCGAACGGTTGCCGGACTGGAAGGGTGCTGCATTGTTAGTCAAGAAGATTGCGGAAAACTATAAACTGCCGTATTATACCTTGTCTCCGACGTACTCCGTATGTGCCGACCACGGTTATATCATGGGTGAACATTTCACTTGTCCGAAGTGCGGAAGAGAAACCGAAGTATACAGCCGGATTACCGGTTACTATCGTCCGGTAAAGAACTGGAACGTCGGTAAGAGTCAGGAATTCAAAGATAGACAGGAATACAGCTTTGAAGGCTTGTCCAGAAAAGAAACCAAGACGGAAGTACTGGTAGAAGAAAAGAAACCGGAAGTCATCAAGACAGACAAAGATAAAGTATTGTTGTTTACGACAAAGACCTGTCCGAGATGTAAGATGGCAAAAGAAGCACTGGCTCGTAAGAACATCGTATTCGAAGTCATCGATGCGGAAGAAAATGCCGAATTCACTAAGGCAAGCGGAGTCACCGAAGCACCTACCTTACTGGTAGAGTCCAACGGTGAAGTCAGAAAGTACGCAAATCTTTCGAACATCATGAAGTATTCCAACAATTAATCCAAAGAAAAAGAAGTAGTTCATATTGTTGAGAACTGCTTCTTTTTTTTGGTTACTATCGGTTATCGGATGCAAATTCATTCATTCGGACATCCAGTACGATGCGGTTTGGTTGAACAAGGGATTCTTCGTACTGACAGGCCCATTGCACATCAGAACTCGGGTGAGCATCTTCGATACCGTCAACGGTTTCGTTGTTTCCGATTGGTGCCTGATAATCAAAATTATAAGAACAGAGATTCATCGCATGACGGACAACAAGATTAGGTTCCATACCATGGAAATGGTATTGCACATCCGGCAGTTCCAGTACGTTCATTCCTAAGGAATCCACAATCAGATTGTCGGAATTATCAGCCCGGAACAGACGGAAGTTAACCACGTACCGGATAAAGCGGTTGTCAAACCCGATGTCCATGTGACGGAACGTTTTGGCATCAAACAGTTTGCCGGTGTTCTGGAAATAGATACCGATGCACTTGGGGAATACTTCCATCAGACTTTCGGCATAGTTACAGATCAGTTCGGCATGTGTTTTGTAGTCCGGAATAGCTTCTCCCATCATATCCGTTGCGACAATATGGTATTTCGCTTTCTGCAGAAGTTCTTCGTGTTGCGGACAATCCCGCATCTGTGAGCGGGAAATCGGGTCAATGTGTAATCCTTCCATGGATGTACAGCCGAGAATGCTTAGCATAACCGGTACATAGGTATCATTGATTTCGGCTATGTAGTCTTTTGCCAGGTAGGTTGCCAGTGTCGGTTCGTGTGTATTTTCTTCAACGGTTCCCAGGTGATTCTGTAAGGATTCCAGAAGTTTTTCCGGATCCGGCAGTTCAGTCATTTCTTCAAACAATAAATGAATAAGAAAGGCGGTTTCCGGGGTTGTGTCTTGTTGTTTCTGTTCCATAGGTTCTCCTTTTGATTGCCGAAATGAATGCGGTCAGCATCTGTATCGTTTTCAAAACGTATAATGCATGAAATTGTGAAAAGTAAGTATATTTTAATTCCTTATTTCAATAAGTTCAATTTCTATTGAAATAAAGATTGCTGAATTTCGTTTATATTTCAATAAAACGCAAAATAT
Source organism: Erysipelotrichaceae bacterium (assembly GCA_021442745.1). Lineage (GTDB taxonomy): Bacteria > Bacillota_I > Bacilli_A > Erysipelotrichales > Erysipelotrichaceae > RGIG4607. The sequence continues at coordinate 1,985 of JABUSI010000065.1, forward strand.
TGAAATAAGGAAAGAAATCATAGGCACTTATTTCAATAGAAAAGGTACCTTTCGGTACCTTAGGTGTATTAATAATTCTCTGCGTGAATCTCAAAGTAGCTTTGCGGATGGTTGCAGGTCGGGCAAATGTCCGGTGCTTCCGTTCCGACAAGGATATGACCGCAGTTCCGGCATTCCCATACTTTGACTTCACTTTTCACAAAGACTTCCTTTGTCTCTACGTTGTGCAGTAAAGCACGGTAGCGTTCTTCGTGACGTTTTTCAATGGCGGCAACCAGGCGGAATTTTTCTGCCAGTTCACTGAATCCTTCTTCGTCTGCCGTTTTGGCGAAGTTTTCATACATGTCGGTCCATTCGTAGTTTTC
>JABUSI010000432.1 GCA_021442745.1 Erysipelotrichaceae bacterium
AAATGACTTCATTAAAATCAGGACATACAAGAACTTTTTTCCTTTTTACAAAAGAATCCCATCTGTTTCTTCTGACTTTGTCGTCGGTGAATCCATCTTCAAAAGCGACAATGTCGTCATATCCCGTGCCACGATGCTTAAATGTTTCTGTAATGGCATTTTTAAGAATGCTGCCATCCAGATTATACTGATTTGCCAAAATATAGATGTCGTAAAAATCCTTATATCTTCCGTTGATGAATCCGAGAGAAACAAAAGCTTCGAATTTCTCAGCAATTACAGAATAAACAGAATACGCAAAAATTTCAGGAACTTCCATGTCTAAAAGAACAGGGAAATCCATTTTAACCCTGTTAGGAACAATCACGTCATCAAACCCTATATCGATAGATACGGGAACTTTTGTTTTGTCCAGATACCCTGTAACAGATATGTTGACTCCGTGGTATTTCTTAAAATCCGTAATACTTCTGACTTGAAGAGTGTTCAAATCAAAATGTATGGCATCATCGCATTGTATAGAGAAAACATCATGAAAAACATCTTTCATTGCTTCGACTTCATTTGATATGTGCTGTGCAAGTAAATCAATATCCATTGTCGAACGTGTATATTCACCATTAAATATTGCGTATAGAAAAATACCGCCTTTCAAAGTAAATCTCTCTGTATACGGAGAAACAGACAGACGATATATGGTTCGCTCCAACCCAAACGTAATCAGTTTGTCTTGCATGGTTTTTCCCTCTTGCCGGGCTTGTTCTTTTAATTTGTTTTTGACGGATATCGCAGTTCTCATACCAGCACCTCCAGATATTTCTTTATTACGTCACCGCATTTAAGAAGTTCCGCATAACGAATCAGTTGATTCAGATTGCGGTCACTTCGGCGAAGATACGCCGTGAGAATCTCTTTTGTTTCTTCAATCCCTATTTTTTCTCTGTAAAATACGATGTCAGCAACGGTTTTTTCAATATCGTAAATCCGGAATCTGTTATCTCCGTCATTAACAATTCGTATGCCTGAGGTATATCTGTCATTTGTAAAGTAGCATATGTTAAGGACAGGCCAATGAGGAATCGTTGATATTTTTGATTTCCTTGGAATAGCAATATCAATGGCATCCGGACGAACTGTCGAAAGATTGTAGTATACGGCAGCACTCATAAGACAAATTACACCGTTTGGGACATAGGCGTAGGCATAATAGAATTCGGAATATTCCCCGTGAAAAAGAGTGTTCTCATAATATCTTTTATTCAGTTTTGTCAGAATTCCTCGTTCAACCAACCGGTTTATTTTATAGTAGGTAAGACCTTTTTCTTTTAATTCCTGAATGGAGTAAATCATCTGATCATTGGAAAGCTGAGTGTTCTTCATAACGGATCTCCTTTGTTTGCATAAAAATTAAATATAATACGGCAAAATATATAAAGTGCCGAATTACATTAAAATTATACTATTTTTTGATGAATATAGTGAAGAAAAGAAAGAAAAACGGCAGAATCTGAATATTGTTTAATAAATAGGAATTCGCAAATATACTGCTACCTTTTTTACGGTTCTATGAAGATTTCCTTAAGAAAACGGGCACTTGTTGAATAAGAAAACGGGAAACAGTATACTTAAAGTAACAAAAAAGGGGTACGTTATATGGAACAGGAAAAAATCTTACAATTACGTAACGTCTCCAAATTCTACTACACCAATGGACAAGTCAGTTCAGGGTTTACGAAAGTATCCCTGGATTTATCTATGGGCGAATTCGTGGTTATCGTAGGAGAATCGGGTAGCGGGAAAAGCACCTTGCTGAACGTCATTTCCGGTCTGGATTCCTATCAGGAAGGGGAAATGTACATTCACGGGGAAGAAACTTCCCATTACGGAGACCTTGATTTTGAAGAATATCGGAAAAAATATATCGGGAATATTTTCCAGAATTTCAATCTGATCAACAGTTATACCGTGTATCAGAACGTCGAACTGATGATGCTGATGAACGGGCATACGTCGGGTGAAATCAAACCGAAGGTGATGGAACTTTTGAAACAGGTCGGATTGGAAAAGTATGCCAGACAGAAAGTGTCCAAACTGTCCGGCGGGCAGAAACAAAGAGTGGCGATTGCCAGAGTACTGGCAAAGGATACGCCGATTGTGGTTGCCGATGAACCGACGGGTAATCTGGACGTGGAATCTGCGCGTTCCGTTTTTGAAACGCTGCATGAAATTTCCAAAAATAAACTGGTTGTGATTGTTACGCATAACTACGAACAGGTGGAACAGTATGCGACAAGAAGAATCCGGATGCATGACGGTAAGATTGTCGAAGACGAAGTGATTACGCC
>JABUSI010000033.1 GCA_021442745.1 Erysipelotrichaceae bacterium
TATCCTTCAGCCGTAAAGTTACCGTCCGTAATCTGTTCCGTTATAAAAAGCGGATGATTATGACCATTATCGGCATTGCCGGATGTACCGCTTTGATGGTAACCGGATTCGGAATTCACGATTCGATTACCGAAATCGGACAGAAACAGTTTGAACAGATTTTTTTACACGATATCATTGTTGTCTTCAAATCCGACGATACCGCGGCAGATCAATACCGCGCATCCTGTGGAGCATATGACATCAAGGACCAGACGTTTGTCTACAGCGATTCCGTTAAGGTACTCGGTGATAAAAACTACGATGCTACCCTGATGGTTCCGGAAGACGAAGAACAGTTCCGTAACTTTGTCGTATTGAAAAACGAAAAAACACAGGAACCGTTGTATCTCAAAGAAGGTGTAATCGTCAGTCAGAAACTGGCAAACCTGATGAATTTACAGATAAACTCCCCGATTACCCTTTCCATCGGTAATACCGAATACACAACGACCGTCACGGACGTCTGTGAGTTCTACACCAACCACTGGATTTTCCTATCTCCGGAATACTACACCGAATTAACCGGACAATCCTGTACGCCAAACCAGGCATACGTTACTGCTTACGATCGCAGTGTACAGACGATTCAGGAATTGAGTACCCAGTTAACCCGGGATGAATCCGTACTGGCACTTTCCAAAATGAGCGGTATCCGCAACGACTTTTTAGACATGATTTCCAGTCTGAATACCGTCGTTTACGTATTGATTATTTCCGCCGCCGGACTGGCATTCATCGTGTTATACAACCTGACCAACATCAATGTCACCGAACGGATCCGGGAACTGGCAACCATCAAGGTACTGGGATTCCGTGACCATGAAGTCACCGGATATTTATACCGGGAAAACATCCTTCTTACCGTTATGGGTATTATAGCGGGATGGGGCATTGGCGTACTTCTGCACCGGATTGTCATGACAACGGCAGAAGTCGACACGATGTTATTCGGCAAAAACATATACTTCTTATCCTTTGTGTATGCTTCCGCATTAACCGTCATCTTCTCCGTACTGGTAAACTTCGTGACCCATTTCAGTCTGAAGGGTATCAATATGATTGAATCTCTGAAATCCGTAGAATAAACAAGGAAAAATATCAGCCATGAAAAACTACAGTGTATCGAGTGTCCAGCAATCCAATACCTATCCGATCTATCAGTTATGGATGTTTGACGATTCCAGCAAAGTATCGGAAGACGACAAATTCAAGATTTGTGTTTTAACTGTGCTTGAATGGTTACGTGATAAAATAAAAGACGCAAACGATACGGTTCCGGATGAGTTGAACTATTCATCCCCCAAAGAATATACAAGCGTAAACCTTTCCGGGATTCGTTCCTGTACTTACCATAACGGTTATGAAATTGACACGATTTCACTGACAGACGACAGGATTTTTGTCGCTTCGTTCTTAGAAACAGATACCGTGACGGAAAAAGACAAGGACGGCATCGGATATGACCATTATGCCGGCAGGAAAGTAAAGACCGAATACGCAGTCAAACTGATCAATCATCGTCTGGAAATCGGAATCCGGGTTTTATTCTCCGACGGTATCGGTATCGATGCCTATTCCACACCGAAACGGCCTTCCATTGTCAAACGGCTGATTGAAAACCCTGATCTGTCATTTAAACAGACAACACCGATTACCAAAGAAGTATTTTCTTTGAAAAACAGTAATCTGATAGATTTACTGAAAAACAACCTGTCTTCGGAAAAATGCGGATTACATGCCGTTGTCCTGATTGAAAAGGACTATACGGTACAAAGCAGTCCGGTAATTGACACCAGACTATTATCGACCAAACCGGTATTAGACAAGCCGGTGCTGATTGCAGATGCCAGAAAGAAACTGATGGAAGGATCCGAAAAGAAACCTTCAGCATTCCAACAGAAAGCGGATATCCGCTCTGTCAGGGAACCGTCAAAAAAAGAATCGTTATCCAAGGTAATTCCGGATCCGATTCCTTCATTTATAAAGACCGAAAAAGATATCCGCTTACCAATCCGTCAATATAAAGAAATCGCCAAAAGCGGCTACGGATATGCGGTATTCTATGAACTGAAACTGCATATGCTGGAGGAATTCAACCGTCAGTTTTCTATATCAGCCAATCCGGGAGAATGCGTGATTCTGCAACCGGATAACTTCGGTGGCAAAACCTTCATAAAAAAGAACAGCGAACTGGAGAACGTAGAAGGTGGCTTCTATGATACGTCCTTTGGCCGGGAAATCCGGGATTTTGTCCGCAACCGGAAAGGTTACTATTTCGGCAATCTTGAATTCACGCCCGGTCT